>PUMG01000152.1 GCA_003551265.1 Halovenus sp. | reverse complement strand
GTACTCGCAGACAGCGGCGTCACCGCCGTCATCTGAAGGGCGAACCCAACGGCGACGAGCAGTATAATCGCTGCCGTGACTGCCTCCAGCGTGAACGCCTGTCCGCGGTCGTCGCTCACCATAGCACCACCCGCATCGTGACTGACTCCCCACCTACCGAGACGATTCGACGCGCTGTGATTGTCGCTCCTCTATCATCCGGCCGCTCGTCACCGACTGTAAGCAGCACATCGTCGTTATTCGGGTCACAATATTCTGACTTGTTCAGCCCCGGTTCGTTGTCGTCTCTTTCCCAGCACAGCTGCTCTGTACTTGTTCCACCAGTGACGTTTCCTTCGAGGGAAATATTTACGCTCTGCCAGGGTTCGAGGTTCAGTTGCTCGCGGGTCGTGTTCCCAGAGAAGTTGCATCCGTCAGGTGCGTTCCCATCGAAGAACTCGACAGTACAGTAGCGGTCGAGAACGTAGGGATGTTCGGGAGAGCCGAGCGTCCCCTGCGAAAGCGAGCCCGCGATACGGTCCGACAGCGCTGGATCTTCCTCGTCTGGTATCTCGAACGGTTCGAGGATGCCGGGAACGAACGTGAACACGAACAACAACACGCCGAGAAAGAGCGCAATACCGATGGCGAAATCCAGCGTCGTCTGCGCTCTCATCGGTCCTGCCCCCTGACTGTGCCGACGTCGTTTCTCGTTCTCATTCGCTGTGATGTGCCCCTGCCTGCTGTGTTGATTCGTTCCTATCCCGTCGTGTACGTCCAGCAAACACTGCTTACTGAGTCGAGTACCCCGATTCTAATAGCGGTTTGGGCAATTATCAACTTTGATTTCTGGACGGGTGAAAAACGTTGGAATGGTGTCACGCACCTTCGAAATCGTTGTCGAGCGCGTTCTCGATTCGCTCTCGGAGGGTGTCGTCGTGGATGGTGTCAGCGATAGCATCGATGTCGCCGTCGAGGGGTCGGTCCTCCGAGAGTGGGTCGACCAGTTCGCGGACAGTCTCGCAGACGGCAGCCGTTCCTGCACCGTGTGCGAGGTCATCGTCGACGTACTCCGCGGCCTCGACGCCACAGAGCAACTCGATAGCGAGGACGCTCCGGACGCTCGTGAGGACGTCACGCAGTGCAAGCGCGCTGGTCGCGCTCATGCTGACGTGGTCTTCCTGGCCGCCGCTGACGGGAACGTTGTCCGTCGCCGGGGAGCCACGCGCCCGGCACGCGTTGACGAGCGACGCTGCAGTGTACTGGGCGATCATCAGACCCGACTCCAGCCCGCTCTCGGAGGCGAGAAACGGCGGCAGGTGTGCCTCCTGCAGGTTGGGATTCACCAGTCGGTCGACGCGACGCTCGCTCATCGCCGCCAGGTCTGTCATCGCATCGGCCACGTAATCGAGCCGTGCGGCCAGTGGCGCGCCGTGGAAGTTCCCGCCGGAGACGACAGCCGCAGTCTCTGTCTGACTCCCTCGTTTCCCGGCGTTCTCAGCATCGAAAATCAGCGGGTTGTCGGTCGCGCTGTTGAGTTCGATTTCGACGGCGTCTCTGAGGTGAGAGACGGCCTCGCGGACGGCGCCGTGGACCTGCGGCAGACAGCGCAACGAGTAGGCGTCTTGCACCCGGTCGCAGTTGCGGTGGGATTCGACGATCTCCGAGTCTGCTGTGAGCCGCCGGACGTTCGTTGCGCTCGCGCGGTGGCCGGGATGTGGCCGAACGTCGGCGATTGCCTCACTGCTGGTCACGGTCGTTCCCATTGTCACCTCCGTCGTCAGGGCGCCCGCCGCATCTGCCGTATCGAGCAACCGCTCGGCGTCGACGACTGTGAGCGCAGCCAGCCCCACCGTGAGCTGTGTCCCGTTTATCAGCGCGAGTCCCTCCTTCGGTGCGAGCGAGAGCGGCTCCAGACCCGCGTGTTCGAGCGCTTTTGCGCCCGACAGTCGCTCGGAGACGCCATCAACATCTGCGCTCCCTTCGCCGATGAGCACGAGCGCGAGGTGTGCCAGCGGGGCGAGGTCGCCGCTTGCACCGAGACTCCCGCGCGCCCGGACGACCGGATGGACGCCTTCGTTGAGTAACCCGACGAGGGTGTCCACGACGACCTCACGAACCCCCGAGTATCCGAGAGCCAGCGCGTGCAGGCGACTCACGAGCAGCGCCCGGACCACCTCGCGGTCGAGTTCGTCTCCCTGCCCGGCGGCGTGACTCCGAATCAGGTTCGTCTGCAGGTCGTCGAGGTCCTCCCGCGGGATTCGCTCGGTCACGAGTTCGCCGAACCCGGTGTTGATGCCGTACACCGCCTCGCCCGAGTCGATGACGGACTCGACACGCTCGCGGGACTGTCGGACTCGCGTTCGTGCCTCCTCGGCGATTCGTACACGACACCTCTCACGAGCAACACGCTCGACGGCTTCGGGACTCAGGTGTTCACCGACTACCACTGTCTCTCGGGCGTCGCTCATGGAGACTCGCCTCCGGTGTGCCCGTCTCTCTGGACGGAGTGGCCGGTTTCGACGACGACAGTGCCGTCTTTGACAACTGTCTCGACCCGGTTCGTTCCGGCGTTGTACGGGACGTATCGAGCGCGAGGCACGTCGAAGACGGTGAGGTCTGCGGCCGCACCCGTCTGGAGTGTGCCAGTTCCATCCGTTCGGTCGATCGCTCGTGCGGCGTTCGCGGTTGCGCCGAGCAGCGCCTCCTCGGGCGACATGTTCATCCGGAAGCAGGCGAGCGAGACGACGAAGCCCGCGCTGTGGACGAAACAGCTCGGGTTGAGGTCGCTGCCGAGTGCCACGGGAGCGCCAGCGTCGAGGAACCGCCGTGCGTCGGCATACGGCTCGTCGAGTGAGAACGCCGTTGCTGGCAACAGCGTCGGAACCACGCCCGCGTCCACCAGCGCGTTCACATCTTCTGCAGTCGCTGCCAGCAGATGGTCTGCGCTCACCGCTCCGAGCTCTGCGGCGAGTTGTGCGCCGCCGATGCGCGAGAACTCCTCGGCGTGAATCTTCGCTTTCAGCCCGTGTTCGACACCGGCTTCGAGAATCCGCCGGGACTGCTCCACGTCGAAGACGCCCTCCTCACAGAAGACGTCACAGAATTCGGCAACCCCCTGTTCGGCCACCGCAGGAATCTGCTCCTCGACGACGTTCGTGACGTACTCCTCTCCCTCGACTCCTTCGGGAACGACGTGTGCGCCCATGAACGTCGGAACAAGGTCGACCGGGTGGCGCTCGTCCGCCCGGCGAATCACGTCCAGCATCCTGCACTCGGTTTCGGTATCCAGCCCGTATCCGGATTTGACCTCCGCGGTTGTCGTCCCGTGTGCGAGCATCACGTCGAGCTGTGCACAGAGATTCTCGACGAGTTCCTCGTCGCCCGTCTCGCGAACTGCTTCGACTGTCACCACGATTCCGCCACCCGCCTCCATAATCTCCGTGTACGTCTTCCCCTCGATGCGGGCGACGAACTCGTCGGAACGGTCGCCAGCGAACAGCGCGTGGGTGTGTGGGTCGACGAACCCCGGGAGAACCGTCTTCCCGGTCGCATCGACCGCTCGCTCTGCGCTCTCCGGCGGATACTCTCGACAGACCTCGTCCGTTCCTCCAACCGCGACAACAACGCCGTCCTCGACTGCGAGTGCGGCGTCTCGTTCCGTCTGAACGCTGCCGGTGTCTTTGTCGCTGCCGGTGTTGCTGCTGCTGTCGTTGCCGTTGCCGCTGCCGGTATCTCGTGGACCGACGACGATCTCTGCCGCGTCGTGAACGACCAGCTCTGTCATCGTCGGTCACGCGTGGGGACTGCCACGCCGGATTCGTCGGCCGCATCGAGTGCCTCCTCGTAGCCCGCGTCAGCGTGTCGAATCACGCCCATACCGGGGTCGGTCGTGAACACGCGGCGGGCTTTCGAGGCCGCAAGCTCTGTCCCGTCGAGCACGACGTGGTTGTTGGTGTGCAGCGAGTTACCGATACCGACGCCGCCGCCGTCGTGGACGCTGACGATGTCTGCCCCGCCAGCGCAGTTCACCAGCGCGTTCAGAATTGGCCAGTCTGCCACCGCATCGGTGCCGTCTCGCATCGCCTCTGTCTCGCGGTTCGGGCTCGCGACCGACCCGGCGTCGAGGTGGTCACGGGTCACCACGACGGGAGCGCGTATCTCACCGCTGGCCACAAGGTCGTTGATGTGGAGTGCAAACCGTGCGCGCTCGGTCAGTCCACTCTCGTCGGTGTCGTAC
This sequence comes from Halovenus sp., assembly GCA_003551265.1. Classification (GTDB taxonomy): domain Archaea; phylum Halobacteriota; class Halobacteria; order Halobacteriales; family Haloarculaceae; genus Halovenus. The sequence continues at coordinate 1,292 of PUMG01000152.1, read as the reverse complement.
CCCAGCCAGCACACCCGACTCGGGAGGCCCTGGAACTCGACCTGTTCTTCGGCGAGTTCTATCCACCGAAGCAGCCCTTCTTTCTCGGGGAACAGTTCGCGAATCGCCTCGTCCGTCCGGTAGATGTCCTCGGGGTCGCCCGAGAGTGCCGCCCACCGGAACGGACCTTTGCCGCGACAGAACATCGGTCGGATGTACGCCGGAACGAACCCCGGAAAGTCGAACGCATCCGGCCGGTCGAACGCCTCTTTGACCTGTCCACGGATGTTGTTGCCGTACTCGAAGGCAGTTGCACCTGATTCCTGTAGCCCGATGATGGCATCGACGTGACGCTCCATCGTCCGCAGACTCTCCTCTCGATAGCGCTCGGGGCTCTCCGCTCGAAGCTGGTCGGCTTCTTCGACGGTGTATCCGCTCGGGTAGTAGCCTTCGAGTTCGTCGTGTGCGCTGGTCTGGTCGGTGACGACGTCCGGAACGACGCCACGCGCGAGCAGCCCTTCGAGGAAGTCGGCCGCGTTCATGTGGAGACCGACGCTGCAGGGTTCGCCAGCCTCGACAGCCGCTTCTGCCCGGTCGAGCGCGTCGTCGAGGTCGTCTGCTTTCTCCATACAGTAGCCCGTCTCGATGCGGCGGTCGATACGGCTCTCGTCGACCTCCGCGGCGATACACACACCCCCGTTCATCGTGACGGCCAGCGGCTGTGCGCCACCCATCCCACCGAGTCCGCCGGTCACGGTGAGCGTTCCTTCGAGGGTCCCGTTGCACTCCTGGCGGGCGAGTTCAGCCAGCGTCTCGTAGGTGCCCTGGAGGATGCCCTGCGTGCCGATGTAGGCCCACGACCCGGCGGTCATCTGGCCGTACATGATTTTCCCCTCGGCTTCGAGTTCGTGGAAGTGTTCCCAGTTGTCCCAGTTCCCGACGAGGTTCGAGTTCGCTATCAGCACCCGGGGCGCGTGTTCGTGCGTCTCGAATCGGCCGACTGCACGCCCGCTCTGGACGAGCAGTGTCTCGTCGTCGGCGAGTTCACGCAGTTCCTCGACGATGACCTCGTAGTCGGTCCACGACCGGGCAGCCCGGCCGGTGCCGCCGTAGACGACCAGATTTTCGGGGTTTTCGGCTACCTCCGGGTCGAGGTTGTTGTTGAGCATCCGGAGCGCAGCCTCCTGTCGCCACCCCTCACACTCGATTTCTGTCCCCGTCCGTGCGCCTCGATACTCCTGCCACACCTCACTCGGCTCTGTTTCGCCTGAAACCTCTGCTGAAATATCTGTGTCCATACGTCTCTAGTGTAC
>PUMG01000077.1 GCA_003551265.1 Halovenus sp. | reverse complement strand
TAGCGACGGATTGCCGACGTCGCCCGGACCCGCTGTTCGACGTCGAGGTGTGCCGATGGCTCGGCGAGCAAGTAGAGGTCGGCGTCCTTCGAGAGACAGGCCGCAATGGCGACGCGCTGGCGTTCACCACCAGAGAGGTCAGTGAGGTCTTGCTCCATGATGGGTTCGAGCTGGAGCGGTCCCGCGATTTCGGTGTTCCAGTACGACGAACCAAACTCGTCGGTAATCGTCGAGAGGAACACGTCGACGCGCATCGGCTGGTCGATTTCGATGTACTGGGGCTTGTATGCGATGTCGAGCCTCGTGTCGACCTCGCCCTCGTCGGGTTCGAGTCGCCCGGTGAGCAGTTTTGCGAACGTCGACTTCCCGATACCGTTCGGCCCGACCACCCCGAGAACCTCTTTCTCTCGAATCTCGCCCGCCTCGACCGACAGCACGAACTCACCCTCTCCGTAGCTCTTCGACAGCGTCGGGTACGTAACGACGGTGTCACCGGTCGTGGACGAGCGGGGCGCGTGTTCTTCGAACTCGATGTTCGTCTGGCGGATGCGCATGTTCTCGTTCTCCAGGTAGCCCGAGAGATACTCGTTGATGCCGCTTTTCACCGACTTTGGCGGCGTGATGATACCGAAGGCACCGGCCTGTCCGTAGCCGATGTGGATGGCGTCTGCGAGCAAGTCGAGAATCGCGAGGTCGTGTTCGACGACCAGCATCGAACGGCCCTCCTCGCTGGCGAGTTCGCGAATCAACCGCGCGGCCGTCATTCGCTGACTGATGTCGAGATACGGCGTGATTTCGTCGAGGAAGTAAAAGTCTGCTTCCCGGGCGAGTGTCGCCGCGAGCGCCACCCGCTGGAGTTCCCCTCCCGAGAGGGTGTCGATTGGCTGGTCGACGACAGGAGCGATGCCCAGTCGGTCGACGAGTTCGTCGAGCACTCCCCGCTCGTCCGTGTGTTCGAGCAACGCCCGTGTCGGACCGTCGAACTGGTCGGGTATCTTGTCGACGTACTGTGGCTTTCGTGCAACAGTGACGTCACCGTCACGCATCGCCTTCAGGTAGTCCTGAAGCGCAGTCCCGCGGTAGGTTTCGAGAATTGCTTCCCAGTCCGGTTCCTCGCGGATTCGACCGAGATTCGGTGTGAGTTCGTCTGCGAGGATGCGAACGGCGGTTGTCTTACCGATACCGTTCGGCCCGAGAATACCAGTCACTCGACCGTCTGCGGGTGCCGGGAGACCATACAGCGCAAAGCTGTTATCGCCGTATCGGTGGACCGGTTCCTCGTCGAGTTCCTGTGGGAGGTTGAGAATCTCGATGGCGTCGAATGGGCACTTCTCGACGCAGATACCACAGGACTCACCGAGACAGATCTCCTCTGATATCCACACCTGGTCGTCACGGCCCTGGTACGGTTCGTCCTTCTCGAAGCGCTCTTCTCGAGTGATGATACACTCTTTTCCTGTTCGGTTGGGTGGACAGAAGTTGACACACTCGTAGTTACATCTGTCCGGCTGACACTGCTCCAGGTCGACGACTGCGATGCTGTCTTCTGCCATGGCTAAAGTGCGTCTGCTGCCCCGGTCGTCAGGATGAGACCCCAGGTGAGAAACCACAGAATGAACGTCATCACGCCGATGTACAGCTTTCCTTTCATGCCGAAGTCGTCCACGTCGAGACCGATGACGCGGTAGATTGGGAACTGGATGAACACCGCTGCAGCGACGAGCAACAGCGGCGTCAGGCTCTCGGGATCGCTGACGTACAGCGTCGAGATAAACGCGACAATCATGCCTGCGAGGGTCGACCCAACGGTAACGATGATGCTCCGTGCATGTGGGCTGTACCGGGATTCGCTCTCGGTCTCCTCGTCGGCAACGGTGTCGACCGACTCCTGAGCGTCGGACGTCCCCTCGCTCGCATCGGCAGTCCCCTCACCCGTCTCTGTCGCCATACACTGGGGTCCGCTATCCGGCGTAAAAAGACGTTCGTTCCCGAATTGAACCGTTGGTTTCAGAGAGGAACGACACCGACGACGCATCGACTATCCACTGACGACGCACCGACGACCCACTGACGACCCACCGACAACACAAATACACATCGACGGCGTACCGAACGACCGATTTATCTTTGTTGCCTCTCTTGACCGAACCAGCAGAATGCCAGGAGAGCGAGGAACCGACTCGGGTGCGTCGCCGTGGCTGTTCTTGCTCGGACTGGTGGTGTTTCTCGGCTCTGCTGTGCTGTTCGTCGCTGACCTCGTCCGGGGCATCGACATACTCCGGTCAGTCGTGGGTAATGCAGTCGGGGCGGTGTTGCTCATCATCTGGGCCGCTCTCGACACCCTCTCGACGCCGGAGTCCGAGGTGGCAACCAGAAGTGGTGCTGCCGGAACCGCGCTCTTGCTCTATGGCGTGTATCTGCTCGGCACAGGAGCAGTTATCGCGGTGACTGGTGTGTTCTTCCACGACCGTCTCGTACTCGGCGGTCTGTACGTCGTGCTCTCGGCTGGTGCAATCGTTCTGGGGTACCTCATCTTTCCGGTCGCGTCGGTCGTGAACGAGAACGACCGGACCGACGAACCTGTGACAGACGAATCAGGTGATGATGTAACAGACGAGAGCACGTGATACTGCAAGGACGGGCGTTGAGAGCATCACACGAACTGTCCGGAAGGCAATCCCTCAATCTTTATACAGCGTGCGACAGTAGACAGAGGCGATGACAGAACCTGACGAGGAGGAGATTGCAGACTTGCCTCCGAGTGCGAAGCTCGTCTACAAGGTGCTGGAGTACAACGGTCCCCAGACACAGAAAGGAATCGTCCAGGAGTCGATGCTCTCTCCACGGACGGTGCGCTACGCACTCGAACGGCTGGATGATATCGGTGTCATCCAGGAGGATGTCTACTTCGCCGACGCGCGCCAGAATCTCTACGAAATCACCGAAGAGTTTGCAGAACCCGAGGCTGCTATCTCTGATTGATCTGCTACGAGGGGACGACCTGTATCGCCTTGCCGTAGTCGATTGCACTCTCCAGTTCTTCGGCAATAGCGCTCCCGCGTGAAACCTGTATCTCCCCACCGCGTGAGACGGTTGCTGTGAACAGATACTCCCCGTCTGCCTGAACCTCGACAGTGTCGCCCTCGTGCCCGTCGAGCGAGATGATGACGTGCCGGGAGGTTATCTCCGGGACCACGGCCTTTCCGCCGGGCGAACCACCCGGAGATGAAGGGGTACCAGAGCCAGCGTGGCCGCCAGACCCGGCGTGACCACCCGAATCCGGACGCTCAGCGAACGTCCTGACGTCGATGCTGATACCCAGTCGGTTCTCGATGTCGGTGATGCGACCACCTCCCTTCCCGATGACGCTCGAAATGTCGCTCTCGTCTACCCAGACGACCGCCGTGTTCGGAGTGCGGAGGTCGACGTCGACGTGGCCGCGTGCAACTGAGCGAATCTCACGCTCTATCTCCTGTTTGGCGATGCGGTCGACGCCAGAGTCCTCCTCGTCCTCTCCACCAACAGGGACAGTCACGACCTGTCGGTTGAACGTGTAGATCTCGTACTCGATGCGTGCGGTTTCGAAATCCCTGACCAGAATGACCGGCCGGGCGAGGTCTTCTTCCATCAGGCCTTCTGGGACTTTCACCTCGGTTTTCACGTCGTAGACTTTGGCCACCTCCCCGGCGTCGACGAACACAACGGTGTCGGCAACCTGTGGAATCAGCCCGAGTTCGACCCGTCCGATGAGGCGCTGGAGTGCGTCGATTGCTCGCGTCGCGTGAACGACGCCCACCATCCCGACGCCCGCCATCCGCATATCTGCGAACACTCTGAAGTCGTCGGTCTTTCTGACCTCGTCGTAGATGGTGTAATCCGGCCGAACCATGAGCAGTGAGTCCGCCGTCTTGGCCATCTGTCCGGCAAGTTCGGTGTACTGTGTTATCTCCGGGCCGACCTGCAGGTCGCGGGGTTTCTCCATCGTCTTGACCGCAAACCCAGAATCGCTCAGAAACTCCGCGACCGCCTGGGCGAACGTCGACTTTCCGGCACCCGGTGACCCTGCGATGAGCACTCCTCGCTGCCGTTCGAGCAATCGCTCACGGAGTGCGTCGGCGTGTTCGTAGTCGTCGAGCGTCGTCTTGACGATTGGACGCACCGCCGTAATCTCCATGGCTTCACTGAAGGGTGGACGGGCAATGGCGATACGGAAGTCTCTGAACTGGATGATGGTCATTCCTGGCTCGTCGAGTTCGACGAACCCATCGGGCGAGAGTCGTGCCGCATCCTCGATATCCGAAGCGTACTCCCGGAGGTCGGACTCTTCGAGCGAACTGCCACCCAGTCGTTCGTAGCGCATCTCACCGATGCTCCCACGCTTGGCCATCGGTTCTACCCCGACTTTGAGATGAACGCTCATCGTCTGCTCGTCGAAGAACTCCTCGATAGCGAGAGTCGTGAACTCCCGCGTGACCGGCTCGATGTACTTGACATCGGAGCCTTTGGCCTCGGCCACTTCCGCCTGGACCTCGTCACTGGTGACGAGTGTCGCCCCTCGCTCGGCGGCGATGTCACGGATGAGTGCGTCGATATCGCCCGCCGCGGCATCTCGTTTCTCCGGCCCCTCCGGTCGACGACCCACGTACTCGACGGTAATCTCGCCTGCGTCGTCGAGGTCAACCAGACGTTGTAGCTCTTCGAGTCCCTCCCAGCCGGTTTCGCGACCAGCGTTCGCCTGCGACTCCAGCTCTCCCACGACCGCCTCCGGAACGACGACGGTCGCGCCCACGAACGTGCCATCCTCGACGCGCTCGGTGATTCGACCGTCGATGACGACGCTCGTGTCGGGCACTATTTCCATACCTGTTCTTGTCCGTGACCGTTGATAAGCCTCCGGATACTCGCTGGCGTTATTCTGGCGTTCGAGAGCGCTACTCTGGCGTCTCTACGGCGGGTTCACTGCCTGTCCGAAGCCGTATCACTTTGATTGCAGCGTCACCGAAGATTGCCACGACGGCGGCGAGAACAACTATCTGACCGACGAGGGTATCTGTCTCGATCAGGCCACCAATCCATGCTCCAAGAATTGCGACGGCTGTGAGCAACTCGAAGGCCTCTGTTACCAGTTCTATCTTGTCCATACCAGAATCATTCGGATACCAGTCATATTACTTTTCGTGAGCAAAAGCTTTGCTCACGGTGTGTGTTGTGACTGCTATGGGAGAACACCGCATTCTCGTACTCCGACAGAAAATACACGGGATGGACGCAACAAAGTATGCCGACGCGCTCCGCGAGCGGTTGCCTGAGGTGTCGGTGGCGCTCGCAACGACACCCGACGAGGAGCAAGCTGCGCTCGAAACTGCGGATATCGTGACGGGGTTCGACCTCTCGGAGTCCGAGCTCGAACGAGCAGAGAATCTGACGCTCTTTGCGTGCGTGTACGCCGGAACAGGTCATCTCGACATTGAGGCGTTCGAGAGACACGATGTTGCGGTGACGAACGCCTCGGGCGTCCACGGACCAAACATGTCGGAGTACGTCATCGGCGCGATGATTTCACACGCCAAAGGGTTCCCCCGG
>PUMG01000286.1 GCA_003551265.1 Halovenus sp. | reverse complement strand
TCGTGTTCAGGTTGTACGTGTTCCGCGACCAGTTCTGCACCGTCGAGTACTGCACGTGCGCACCCTCACCCACGAACACTTCCACCCCGCCCGAGTGCAGGTTGAACGCCGAGTACTTCGGCGCTGAACACCCCTCGATGTAGTGCACTTCACTGTTGGGTTCAGCGATGATGAGCGTGTGCTCGAACTGACCCATCCCTTCGGAGTTCATCCGGAAGTACGCCTGGACGGGCATCTCCACCACCGTGTCCTCGGGCACGTACACGAACGACCCGCCCGACCAGATTGCACCGTGCAGTGCGGCGAACTTGTTGTCGCTTGGAGGCACACAGGAGGTCATGAAGTACTCCTTGACAATCTCGGGATGTTCCTGGACCGCCTGGTCCATGTTCATGAAGATCACTCCCTTCTCCTCCCACTGCTGTTGCATGTTCTGGTAGACGATCTCCGACTCGTACTGTGCACCCACGCCCGAGAGTGCGTTCTTCTCCGCCTCCGGAATCCCCAGTTTGTCGAACGTGTCCTTTATCTCCTCGGGGAGTTCCTCCCAGTCGTCGACCCCGCCACGGACGTCCGTATCCGGCCGGATGTACGGCACAATCTCGTCGATGTCTACCTCCGAAAGGTCCGGCTGACCCGGCCAGTCCGTCGGCATCGGCATCTCGTGCCACAGCTTCAACGCCCGCAGCCGCCGCTGGAGCATCCACTCCGGCTCGCCTTTGTCCTCCGAAATCAGCCGAATCGTCTCCTCCGTCAGCCCCTTCTCTGTTTTGAACGCCGCCTTCTGCTCCTTTTTGAACTCGAAGCGCGCCTCCGTGTTCGTCTCTTTCAGGTGGTCTTCTGAACTCATGTGTGTATCACTGTATTAGGCCGTCTCGTAGACTTCGTCGCGGACCCAGTCGTAGCCCTCGTCTTCGAGCTGGTGAGCCAGTTCTGGGCCGCCGCTTTTTGCGATTTTGCCGTCGAGCATCACGTGGACGTGGTCTGGCTCGACGTAATCGAGGATGCGCTGGTAGTGTGTGATCTGCAAGATACCGGCACCTTGCTCGTCACGCAGGGCGTTGATTCCGTCTGAGACGTCCTGCAGGCGGTCGATGTCCAGCCCGGAGTCGATCTCGTCGAGAACTGCAATATCCGGTTCGAGAATCGCGGCCTGCAACACCTCGTTCTGTTTTTTCTCCCCACCCGAGAACCCGGCGTTCAGGTATCGGCTGGCGAAGGACTCGTCCATGTCCAACAGCGCCATCTTCTCCTGGAGAATCTCCTGGAACTCCGCAACACCAACGTCGCCATCGTCGACGGGACCTTCCATCGGTGAGGTCTCGTAGCCGACGTCTTCTTCCTCGTCGTCGCCATCGTCGCCGTCGTCGTCCTCGAAGAGTTCTTCGCGCTCTTCGAGCTTGGCGTTCAGCGCCGTTCTGAGGAAGTTCACCATCGTAACGCCCTCGATTTCAGCCGGATACTGGAACCCGAGGAAGATGCCGAGAGCGGCCCGCTCGTTCGGTTCGAGGTCGAGCAGGTCCCATTCTCGCATATCATCGGGAATCTCCTCGTCGAACTCGTCACCCTCGAGAACGAGCGTGACGCTTCCGTCGGTCACCTCGTACGCCGGGTGGCCAGCGATAATCTTCGCGAGCGTCGACTTTCCGCTCCCGTTCGGACCCATCAGAGCGTGGATGTCGCCGCGTTCGACCTCGAGGTCGACACCACGAAGAATGGTTTCACCACCGTCCTCTGCTACCTCCGCGTGCAAGTTGTCGATTTTGAGTACTGCCATAGTTGGTTCTTAGGTCAACCGAAAAGACGGCTGTGAGACTCATAATGCTTTCGTATTCCAGCCCCCAGATTTCCGTTTCAAAAAGCAATGTTGTTGAATGGGAAACTATAAATTAAATCTTGTAGAGTTTGAGTTTGTGGGAGAGGCGCACAGTTTCGGATGTCGATAACTGTCAGCAGCACCGAACCTGAAAGAGACGACCACAGAGAACACGAAGAGTGGGACGGATGTCCCGTGATGAGTGTTCGGACACAGCAGAAACGTCCTCCCAGACTGCCGGGTAGAAATTCCGCCAGAGTTTCCGACCAACAGTCACATGAAACTGCCGAGACCGGTCTGTTCCTGTCCGGATTTGACCTCGTCCCAGGAGATACCGAGTGCTTCGAGGATGCGCTCGATGGGTCCCTTGAGGGTCTTATCGAGCATCTTCTCCCAGTCGACCTCGAACTCCTCGGGCACCTGGTCTGCGTACTCGAAACAGATAACGTCGGGGTCGCGTTTGAACTCCTGATAGACAGGGTCGGTCTGTAACTCCTCTCCGTGTTCGGCTTCGATTCGCTCGAAGAAGTCGGCGTGGACACGGTCGATGTAGAGTCGTCTCGGTTTCGACCCGCGCTGAAAGTTCGTGCCGAGCACTCTGTTCGCGTACTTCGCGCCGCGGACGTGTGCGGTGTCCGTCGCGTAGTTGTCCAGTCGCTTGCCGATACCGCCCGGAATGGCGATGGTTTCCAGGTCGGCGTCGCCCTGCTGGAACTCCTCTATGACGTCGTGGACGTACTCCTTGATATCTTCCAGGTCCTCGCCCGTGACGATCATCTCGATGACGTCCTTCTGGACTTGCTTGGTGATGGGCGCGATATCCGAGCGCTGGTACTCGAAGCCCGTGATGTCGATTTCGGGTGGGCTCAAAAACACCCCAGGGAACTCATCACCCATCATTCAACACCTCCAGGAACTTCTGTCGTTGATTCCATAGTTCCTTTTTATAGCCACTAACAGGAAAGACAAGCATATAATTATCACCTCATCCAGATTTTTGAACCCGCATAACGCTTTTTTGTACCGGCCTGGAAGAATCGGCGGTACAGCTTTTCGAATTCAATTTCGAACCGATGTGTGGTAGCATTAAGTTGCTCTCTTGCGAATTTATTGTACGAGTCGTTAATCACTCCTTCGAGTTCAAACCCTTTCTCGACAATGACAGCGAGTGTTTCAAGTTCCTCCTCACTCATCTCCGGATATTTTTCTTGAAGTGTGGACAAGCGAAATCTTCCAGTGTATTCATCAGCCTCATCTACATTACCGATTTCCAACATGACAGAATCGGTATCTCCATAAATGACCTCGTAACCACTGTCGTTGACCACCTTCTCAGTGTATTTTATCACATCTCTGCCAGTTGCAGTCACTGCTGCTCCCATTTCTCGGTCATAGAGGCGGAATCTAGTCCACCCAAGAACACCATACAAAGAATTCATAATTACCTTTACAGCTTGTTGCTGTCTGTCGTATTGCTCATATTCTGGCGTTTTGGGCTCATGAGAGCTTCTTTGGGATTTCTTCTTTTCACGTTCTGTCAGAAGGTCGTCAACCATCGTCCTGATGACACCGTCGGGTTCCTTCCGAAAGCGTGTTCCATTGGGTGCCCGATATGTTTCTCCATCGTACTTTTCGGGGTCTACTTTTGTCTCTGGTGAGGCGTTTATCGTCACCATGCACATTGGATACAAACTCTTTAGGTCAAGTACACTGACATTTTCTCGAACACCGGTAATCGGGTCGAAGACGGCCCCACCCTCGTACTCCTCTGCATCCTGTTGCCCTTTCGATGGCAGTGCATACTGCTCGTGGAGGTTGTGGAGGACGTACATGTCGACGGCGTCGCCGGGCGTGGTGGCGTCTTCGAGTTTACAGCCGACGAACTGGCGAACCTCGTTCCAGAAGGCGATGATGTCCTGTTCACGGTCGAGTTCGACACACAGCTCGACGTCACGGAGGTTGTACTCCAGCAGGCGCTCGGGGTCTTGCTCCCAGAGGTCACCGATGTCGCCGGGGTAGCGCTCCTTTCCAACCCCGAGTTCGCGTTCACCGACGTTGTCCAGTCGGTAGGAGTCGAGTTCGGTGAACTTCGTGCGCTGGTAGGCGTACAGCAGGTCGAACACCACCCGTCCCTTGATGTCGGGACCGCCCCAGTTGCTCGTCCAGACCTCGTTCACACGCGAGAGCCGGTTGTAATCGAGGTTGCGCTCGGTCGTGCCGTCGAGACGCTCCAGTCGGTCGATGAGGTACGGGGCGTCGAAATCGTCGAAGTTCCAGCCAGTCGTGACGTCCGGGTCGGTCGCTTCGAGGTAGTCGAGGAACTGTTCGAGCATCTCCTCTTCCGTCCCATACCGGCGAATATCGACGCTCAGTTCGGTTTCGCCCTCTCCGTCCTGGCGGCGTTCCGTTTCGATTGGCTCGTAGTCGTCGAGGCGGTCCGGTGCACGCTCCCCACCCGGTGCCTCGTAGAGCCAGAGAATGTATTCGTCATCGTAGGAGTCGTGGCTGGCGATACAGATGATCTGCTCCTCGCCCTCTTCCGGAAAGCCAGAGCGGTCGTCGACCTCGATGTCGAATGTGTTCACGCGGGGGTCAGCGTCGACCTCGACAGGTGTGACTTCCTGGTGGTGGACCCGGAGTGTGAGCCGGTCGGTTCCGTCGTCGACGGTGCGTTTCGGAACCCGGATGCCGCTGGTGACGTCTTTGTCGATGAGAAACCGGTTGGGAAAGAGGATGTCGGCCTCGTAGTGGTCGAAGTCGTCACGAATCTGGCCCACGTCTCTGGGCGTCTGGCCAAATATCTTCACGAGTCGTTCGCCTCGAATCGACTCGTAGGGGTCGCCATCCGCATCGGTTTTCTCCCAGCCAGTGATGCGGTCGTACTCCATCAGTCGACCCTCAGTGACGCTCTCTGCAGGCGCATAGAAGTACGGCCTGAACTCGTGGACACGAACGTGGACGAGGTCGTTCGCCGCGGTGCGACCAAAGACGTTCACCACGGGATACTCGTCGTTGCCACTCCCCTCGACAGTGTAATCGACCTGCATAACAGCGAGTTCGACGCGTTCGTCGACAGGCGGGAAGCGTCTGTCGTCGGTGTCGACAGTTACCTGCTGGGTACCGTTTCCAGCGACCGCTGCTGCTTCCGCCGCTTTTGGCCGGTGGTCGTCCCGGCTGCCACCGCCGTAGTCCCCGAGTTCGGACTGACCCATTGTTGGCTCCTGTTTGCGCTCCCCCATAAAAACGTCCGTGGTCTGCTCCGAGCACGAGATGGAAAATCAATCGAGACTGTTGTCGAACTGGACTGCGAGCCGTTCGGGAAGCGTCTCACGAGTTTCGGGCGTGGCTCTATACAGCCGCACGTCCGGGCGCTGTTTGAGGTCCTCGACGAACTCGCTCGACCGGAACTGGACGGCAGCGAGCACGGGAACGTCGCTGTCGAGTGTCCCTTCGAGTTCGGAGACGAACACGCTGCTGTGGAGTTGCATCGGCGCGACTTCGTCGACCACGACGAGGTCGGCATGCGTGCGAGCGCGAGCGAAAACGCGACCAGCGAACTCGTCGACCGCTTCGACGTTAACGTGGTACTTTCCAACCGCCGGACCCTCCTCGCGGTCAACGTGTGCCAGCGTCGTTCGTTCGGCTGTGGCGATGTCGACGAGTTCGAAGCCGACTCGCTCGCCGTCGACGCGAATCTCCGGACTGTAAAGACCGTCACTGCGTACTCCGAGCGCGTTCAGTTGGTCGAGCGTCCGCTCGATAACGGTCGTCTTCCCACTTCGCGGTGGTCCGGTCACGAGGTGGTTCGTCTGCATGGGTTGTTACAGGTGCTGTGAATTAACTTCGACTCGGTCGAGACCGAGTTCGTGGGCGTAGTCGACGACGTCACGGTACTCCTCGCGGGTGATAGAGCGGCTAATCTCCTCGTAGCGTTGGTCGGACTTCGCCCTGTAGTATGGTCGATACTGTGCCATGAGATTCACGTAGGTATCCGTCGAGATCTCCTCGGTGACGTACCTGAGCACGCCCTTCGCGTTCTCGACGTGGTTCGGCATGACGAGGTGACGCACCAGCAAGCCTCCCGTCGCCAGCCCAGCATCGGCCCGAGATTCACCGGAGAGTTCGAGGTCACCGACCTGTCGATGCATCTCGGCGAGCGACTCGCGGACGTTCTGCCAGTATCCCGGCGCACGCGAGTACTTCGCAGCAGCACGGTCGTCAGACCACTTCACGTCGGGCATGTAGATGTCGACGACGCCGTCGAGCAGCGAGAGAATCTCCGTTCGCTCGTAGCCGCCACAGTTCCAGACGATGGGAACGTCGAGTCCACGCTCCCGAGCGATGCGAACCGCTTCGACCAGATGTGGCGAGTGGTGTGTCGGCGAGACGAAGTTCACGTTGTGACACCCACGAGACTGCAGTTCGAGCGCCATCTCCGCAATCTCCGCAGGTGTCGCCTCCTCACCCACTGCTTCGTGACTGGTTTCGAAGTTCTGACAGAATACACACGTCATGTTACAGTTGCCGAGAAAGATCGTGCCGCTGCCGTGCGTACCCCGGAGACAGTTCTCTTCCCCATGGTGTGGAAAGTACGACGAGACGAACGCCGTGTCGTCGACACGACACGCCCCCACCTCGCCTGCAGTCCGGTCCACACCACAGTCGTAGGCACAGAGATCACACTCGGCGTACCGACGCCAGAGTTCGTCGACCCGCTGCTGGAACTCACGCTCGGGAAGGTCGCGAAACTTTGGCCGACCAGCGGCGTTCACACCGGAGGACATACACGTGTATACGCGGCCCAGGAGCCATCAATTTTTGCCTCATTCTCGGGCAGTCTCACTCCTGGTCACTGCGGCTGCGACCTGACGGGGCGAGTGCGTTACTGCTCAGGAGATGATAACACCGGTACAGGAACCGTTTTCCGAGGAAGCCCGTCACGCCAACCGGGTCCCTGCTGAACTTCGAGAGGGTGGACGCACTCTTTTGATACGCTCGTCCGACACCGCCAGGCTGAATCATCTCGTACGTGTCGTAACAGAACACGGGTTTGTTCGTCAGTTCGCTGATTTCGACGGCCTGTTCTGGCTCGCTCTCGATGAACAGGTCTGCACCGGTTTCGGCGTACACGTCAGCCTTGTACTGTGCGTACTGTCCGAGTTCCTGTCGAGTCTCCTGGTCAGGAAGGTCCAGCATCACGAGGTGGTCGTACTCGATGCAGTGTCTGTCGAGCCACGCTTCGGTTTCCGGCCGGTACTGCTCCAGTCGACTGGTGACGAGCCAGCCGATCGGCTGATTCGGGACGATATTCGGCTCGACCTCGGAGAGAAACCGACGGTAGTTCTCACCGTCGTCGTTCTCTTCGGGTGTCGGATTTCGACAGAGGACGCCATCGATATCAACACAGAAGTTGGTCAACAGCGAGTGATGGAGGAGGTTCCACTCGAAAACACGGGGGACGGGGACGACCTCGCCCCAGTAATCGACGTAGCTGTGTCCCCACGAGGAGACGTACATCGCGGCGTATCTAATGTCGAAGGAGAACTCGTGAGCGTCGAGACGGCTGCGGGTTTCAGTCATCTGGTTCCCAGAGAGGACAGAGTCGTCAACTACGAGGACAGAGTCAAGATGTTCGAAAGAGAAATCGTCCGAAAATCGGTTCCCGGTGTCGAACACAGTCCCATTACAGAGACCGTCAACGTCCGTCATCGGAACGTCCAGGTAGAGACTCAGATAGTTGGCAACGAGCAGGCCACTCCGGGGAATTCCGACAACCAGGTCGACGTCTATCGAGAGTTCCTGAGCGAACCGGCGAGAGTCTCTGTTGAGGTCCGTGATATCTCTGTAGTTCATACTGACACCGCAACGGCATCGACGAACAAATGTATGAGCCATATACCGCCCGGTATCAGGTGACTACTGGACAAAAAATCGAGTCTGGTTGCAAGAATCACCGAAGATACGCATCTTTCAAAACGAGCGTCACAGTCCGGTCGGACAGTCGATGAACGTCGTCTCGACACCCCACCCCGAAACCAGTTCCGAGAGTGAGCGGACACCGAACGTCTCGGTTGCGTAGTGCCCTGCCAGCACGACGTGAATTCCGAACTCACGGGCTTCGTGGTACGCCTTGCCTTTGCCCTCACCCGTCACGAGCACGTCAGCACCGACCTCGACCGCCTCGTCGAGCCAGTCGACGCCGCTTCCGGTGACGATGGCCACGTCGCGTATCGACGACGGCCCACACTCGAGCACCTGCACCTCCTCACCCCCGGTATCGAGGGTCGACTGAAGCGTCTCGCACAACTCGCCTACTGTCACCTCATCGATAGTCTGCCCGCGCTGTCCGATGTATTCACCCCCCATCGTTCCGAAGGGGGCACGGTTTCTGAGATTGAGAACGTCGGCCACGCCAGCCGCATTGCCGAGTTGCTGGTGACCGTCGAGTGGGAGGTGTGACGTGTACAGTGCGAGTTCGTTCTCGATGAGTGGCGCGGTTCTTCGATACTGCAGGGCTGTGATGCGGTCGATGCCGCCCCAGGAGAGGCCGTGGTGGGTGACCAGCACGTCGGCACCGACCTGGGCTGCCTGCTCGATGGTCTCGACAGCGGCGTCGACGGCGAAAGCGACGTGTGTCACGTCGTGCGTCGCTGGCCCGACCTGTAGTCCGTTGGCGCTCGCATCCACGTCGGCGTAGTCTGCTGTTCGGAGTTCGTCGTCGAGTCTCGCAACGAGTTCCTGACACTGCATATCCGTCAGTTCACCTGCCTCGGTGGTATTCTTTCCCCTCCGGAGCCATCGAGTTCTGGAACCAGCGTATGTGCCTCGTTCCCACGATCTGGGAATGCGCGACCGTTATTTGACGGGTTAGTGGGTACGTTGGAGTATGAGCGGAATCCGAGCGGAACTGGTGTTCGACACGCCGGAAAACTGTCCGGTCGCAACGGCGTCAGAGAAAACCGATGGCCCGGTGACGGAGATTTCGTGGACGAGCGGCGGCGAGAAAATCGTCACAGAGCAGTTCTCGGCCGACGACGGTCTCGACGAATTCGAATCTGTGTTCGACTACGGCCCACGTGCAATCTACGAGTTCGACCGCGAACGCGACGGGACGTGTGTCTGCGAGCACATCGAGGCGACCGTCGGACCGGTGTGTGAGACGTACGCGAGAGACGGTGACCTGCACGTCACCTTGCACGCCGGAGAGATGACCGACCTGCGTGAACACCTGGCTGAGCTGAGACGCCGCTTCGGTGACGTCCGCATCGAGTACCTCATCAGTGGCCGCGCGAGCGACGAAGACGCAGAGATTATCCCTGTCGACGTGAGGCGGTTGACCGACCGCCAGCGCGAGGTGCTCAGGACGGCCTACGGGATGGGATACTTCGAGTACCCGCGAGGAGCCAACGCAGGCGAGGTAGCCGACGCGCTCGACATCAGACCGTCCACATTCACCGAACACCTGAACGCGGCACAGTCGAAAATCCTCGACGAACTTCAGCTCACCGAGTGAGACGATACCAGGCGGCGGAACGATTGATAGTTCTCACACGGGACGGGTGGGTTGAGAATCTATCACAGATTCCGTCGGCCGGTATACCGGGCAAAACTCCTGACGGGTTCTCATCCGCAAGTCTGACACTCACTCAGAGTGGAGCCCCCTCGACGAGAATACTGCTTCGAACACTTTTTGTTCGGCTTTTCGGAGATGCTGGTGGAACGTCGGCGGAGCGATGTCGAGCGATGCCGCGAGTTCCGTGCCGTCTGTCTCGCGGGGCCACTCGAAGAAGCCGGCGTGATACGCCGCATCCAGCGCGGCACGCTGACGGTCAGTGAGTTCTTCAGTCACCAGATGACGGACCGGAGAGAGTTCGTTCTGGGGCCGGCCAATCTGGCGACGACTGAGCATCTCCACGTGTGGGTACGTCTCCTCAACTGCATCGATAACTTCCCGAACCTCAGCCCCCGGAGGGAGGTGAACAGTCATTCGGACCGTTCCCTCGTCGAGAACAGTCCTGTCGATGTACCCCCCGAGTGATGCGACAACCGAGAGTATCGGCGGGTCCTGAATCAGGAGTTCGAACCTCGCGGGGTCGCCGTCTGAGCGAATCTCGATTGTCTCCCAGTGGTCTGAAATCTCCACGAGTTCAGTCACCGTGTCGAGGCAGTTCTGCGTCGCTGTTCCGTAGACGAGGAACTCGCCATCACTGAGGGGGACAGCGTGGTCGAGCGTAATCGTTCCAGCAGGCTCACCGGAGATATCCATCGCGTCGAACGCATCACGCATCTGGAACTCGAGTTCGACCAGTTCGTCCCCCGAAAGCGCTCGCTTGTGCTCGGTGGCCGCGATAGCGTGGCCGACAATCTCGCCGAGTCGAGCGAGTAACTCGCCTTCCCAACCTTCGAACGCCCGGGGCCGTTCAGCGTAGACGTTCAACACGCCGTACGTCGAGCCGTCGTAGACGACTGGAATCGAAACCGACGACTGAAACCCGTGCTCTCGGGCGTGTTCCCGCCAGCGTTCGTGTCGGAGTGTCGTTTCAGCCTCGTAGGTTGTTTGCATCTCACCGCTCAGAAACGCCTGTCCGACAGGTCCCTGACTTCGGGGGTCGTCCGGGTCGACCGAAAGTGTGATCTCGTCGAGGTAGCCCTCGACACCGGCTTCAGTCCGTACCTGGACTGTCTGTGTGGCGCGTTCGACGTCGCCAATCCAGGCGAACAGGTACGACTCAGAAGCGGCCAGATGCTCACACACCGCCGTCTCGATCTCTTCGCGGGTGGACTGCGTGATGACTGCTTCCGTGATTTCGGTTACGACTTCGTGGATGCTGTTCAACGCCGTGAGCTGTACGCGCTGGCGTTCCAGTTCCATCTCAACCTGTTTTCGTTCTGTGATATCGACGAGTGCACCGGGGAAATTGACCGGGTCACCGTCCTCGTCACACTCCACCTGGCCGCGAGCGACGACCCACCGAAGCTCATCGCTGGCGTTCCAGAGACGGTACTCAGCCTCGTACGGTCCACACGACGAGACGGCCGCTTTAATGCTGGCCGTGACCATCTCACGGTCGTCCTCGTGGACACGTGAAAGGAACTTCTGGAGGGAGATGCCGTCCCGGCACGCCTCTGAGGCAAGTCCGAACAGTTCGGCGAACCACGCTTCGAGAAGGAGTACGTCCTCGGCAACGTCCCACTCCCAGGTACCGACCGCACCAGCCTGTGTCGCCGCTTCGAGCTTCGCTTTGGCGTTGCGTAACTCCTGCTCGCGTTCTCTGTGTTCGGAGATCTCCCAGCTGTACACCAGAATGCCCTCTATCAGTGGCTCGTCCAGAAGGTTGCGTGCACGCGATTCGATAACGGCCCACGACCCGTCGGCGCGCTCGAATCGGTACTCGACGCTTCGCTCCTCGTCCGGGTTGTCCGCGAGTTCGGTGAACGTCTCGACGACGTACTCGCGGTCTTCGGGATGAACGTACTCGAAGGCGTTCTTGCCGAGGAGTTCTGCAGGGTCGTAGCCGAACTCGGTCTCGACCGACGGCGTCACGTACTGGAACGTCCCATCGAAGTCTACGATAGCGCTGGTGTCCCGGGACTCTCTGACGAGAGATTCGAAGCGTTTCAGCTCGCGTTCGCGGGCTCTCCGCTCGGAGATGTCCCGCAATATCCCAGCCGAACCCTGCATCCGTCCGTCCTCGTCCATCAACAGAGTGAAGTGGTTCTCGACGGGGATTCGCTCCCCGGAGCGGTGGATTATATCGTACTCGATGACCGCACTATCCTCGTCATCATTTTTCAGGAGTTCTTCGAGACGTGACTGCACCCGGGAGATTGCCTCGTCGTCCATGCCGAGAGAGACGTGCCGACCCAGCAACTCGGACCGCTTGTATCCCGAGTACTCGACGAACGCGTCGTTGACGAACGTCAGACGCCCCCGGTTGTCGACTTCGTACACCGGTTCACCGAGCGCCTCGACGAGACTCACGTACCGTTCGAGCAGTTTCGCCTGTCTCTCCAGACGGGAGTTCTCGTTCGCCTCGGTCTCGTCATCGTCTGGCGACGGTCGCCACCAGACCCGGGCGTTCGCACCGACTTTTTTCGTCTCGAGTTTCCCGTGTTCGACGAGCTGTTCGAGCCGACCGTACGTGCTCCGGCGGCCAACCTCCAGAGACGCCGCGACCTCCGTCGTCGTCCGCGGTTCCCCAGAGTCGAACACCGAGAGCGTGTCGCAGAGAGCATCAGACAGCGGTGTCGACGCCATTTTCGTTCACTCCGGCTGCGAGCATCTTAGGACTTCCGTCGGCGGAAATAGTAGGTGGTAACTGAGACGAGAGAATCTGTAACGTAGCGCGGAGTATATTATCAGCACACTTCTCGAAATATAATATAGAGTGTCGACCTTTTTCGCTGAAGAACCCTAATTATTTAGCAGTCACAGTTAGAATGGTTCACCCATTTTCCAGACGTATACACTGGTTCACCAACCGGCCACACGAGACAAAATCCATGTCACAGACAACAACCGACACAATAGAGGAGGTGTTGAGAGCGACAGAGCTGACCCCAGAGGAGCGCTACCGGCTGCTCATATCGGAACAACGACGAGTGGCGCTAGACGTGCTCTCGCAGACAACCGGAGCGATACTGCTCGACGACCTCGCTGACGAGGTTGCCAGACAGACGCCTGCGGGCGAGGAGAATACGGAACAGGTGGCCGTTTTGCTTCACCACACACACCTTCCCGGAATGGACGACATGGACCTCATCAACTACGACCCGGAGAGCCACTGGATCGAACCGCAGGTCTCGACTCAGTACGAACAGCAATACTGACCGTCAGAGAAGTGGTCTCCACGTCCAACACTGACGAGACTCCCTGTCAGAAGTCGGTGAGCGCTGCCTGGTCGGCTTCGATGAGCACGTCCCGACTGGTCTGCCACGACTCTCGTGCACACGCTGGGAGTCGGTCGTACTCGCGGACGAACTCCCGGAGGAACTGTCGGGTGGTGGTGTCGCTCGGGTATCCGCTCCCGACAGCGCCGTACTCCGATTCGAGCGCTGTCACGTGGTCATCGCGCGCCACTTTTGCGAGAATGCTCGCTGCTGCGACCACAGGATAGGTTTCATCTGCTCCGTGTTCTGCCCGGATATCCACGTCGACAGCGAGTCGCGTCTCGACCCGACGCTCGAACCGGACTGCGTTGGTGTCCGCCGCATCGAGATAGCACCCGCACCC
Organism: Halovenus sp.; assembly: GCA_003551265.1. Taxonomy (GTDB): domain Archaea; phylum Halobacteriota; class Halobacteria; order Halobacteriales; family Haloarculaceae; genus Halovenus. The sequence goes on along the minus strand of PUMG01000286.1, from coordinate 8,536 downwards.
ATCACACAGGACCGATTCGAGGGCGTCTGCGTGTCCAGCGACCGTCAGTTCGTTCATGTCCGTTTCGGGGTCGTCGATATCGTCGACCGGAACCTCGACAACAGCGTACGCGTCCGCACACTCACGGATAGCCGCGGCCAGTTCCTCACGACGCGCTGGTGTCAGTCGCTTCGAGTCGTCCACATCCTCCGGGACATCCTCGGGCCGTGCTCTGACCGCTGCGACGAACATCGAGCCGAGCACTGGTCCCTTGCCAGCCTCGTCGACGCCGAGTTGCATACTGCGCTCTGGAGGGCGAGTCAAGTATAAATCTTGGCAGCGAGGCAGACGCCTGTCAGACACAGGCTGAATCAGACAGACCAGTCCGCCTCACTCCTCGAACCAGACCGCCGCAACTGGTCGTGCCAGCGGGTGTACCTGCGATGGCCGGTGAGCGAACCAGGCCGCACCGTTCAACTCTCCCGGCTGGATTGCGATGTTCCCACCCGCGTACTCGCCCGTAAACACCACGCGAAGCATGTGCAGTACCTCGTCGTGGCCCGGAGCGCTCCGGTACTCGTATCTGGTGCCGAAACAGTCCGTGAGTTTGCACTCGATGTTCGTCTCCTCGCATACCTCGCGACGAGCACCTTCCTCGAACGTCTCGCCTGTCTCCCGACCACCCCCCGGAATCCCCCACGCGTGACCACCTCGTCCCAGAATCATGAGCACACGCGGTCGCTTCTCCTCGACCGCAGCCATCGACTCACTCAGCGGCACAGTCTGTGAGGGCGTGCGAACAACCCAGACGTAGCTACTCCCGAGATACCCACTTCGGGCCAGTTCGACCTCCTCGGGGAACGTTGCCGGGTCGACACTTACCTCCGCTTCCTCCTGGTACTCGATATCGTACTCTTCGTCAAGGCGGCGGAGGCGTTCTCGTACGTCCGTTCGGTTGATGTGGTCGGTCATGGTTCGCTAGAACCGGGTGCCGACGAACGTCTGTTCGCTCGGAAACAGCCGGTCGAGCGTCGAGAGACCGTCGTCAACCCTCTCGATTCGGTTGCTCCGTTCGAGTTCATGGACAGAGCGATAGCCAACGGCGAGCTGTGTGAGCGCACCCACGTCGAGGGTGACGTCAGCCTCGCGCCCAGCAGAGACAGGCTCACACGTGGCCACACCGTCGTCGACCACGAGCCGGTACGTCCTGTCGTTCCAGTCGGCGAACGAATCCTCGACACGCAGCGTCACCGCGGCGTCGACCGCTGGATACTGGAGCGCAGACAGCGTCTCGGAGACGTCGACGATTCGGGCCATAGCACCGACTTTCTGCTCACACTCGACGTCTTCTGGCTCGGGAACGACCGTGAGAAAATCGACGTCGGTCGGCAGCGAGAACGCGACCTCTGAAACCTGTGAGTCGTGATTGGCACAGTACCCACAGAGAGCCAACAGCGCATCGTTGTCGGCGAAGACCAGTTCCCACACGCGCATCGTCCGGTCGCTCCACTCACCTTCGATGGAGTAGACGAGATAGCCCCGAACCTCGCCCTCACGCTCGTAGGCGTAGACGTACGGATCCGTCGTCCAGCTCGAAAACACCCGGTGTCGCCACCACTGCTCGTCACGACTGATCGACAGCGTATATCGGTCGGAGAACTCCTCGTACACGGGGACGAGTCGTTCGTACTCGTCAGGGTCGACCTGGCGGTAGCAGGTCTCCTCATTCTCGCTGCTCTCACTCTCGTTTCGTGCCTTTCTGGCGAACGAAAGCGCCTCCGGTTCGCAGGTGTACAGCTGGTACGACGAACAGGTCTCCCAGCCGAACTGGCGGTAGAACCGGGTGCGAAACGGCCAGAGAAGCGAGAATCGACTCTCGCGGGAGCGGTACTCTTCGAGGGAGTGTGTGAGCAGTTGCTCGATGTACCCGGTGCGTCGGTACTCCGGTGGTGTCGCAACCGCCGAGAGACCCGGTGCAGGGTGGGGCTCCCCACGGACCAGCGCATCGAACCAGTAGTGCGCACAGAGACAGCGAGGACGGTCATCGTCGTCGGTGAACAGTCCCCGCTGTGCACCCATGCGCACACGCTCGCTGTCGTGTTCTTCGGGGTCGTACTCGACCGGCCCGGTGTCCGGGCTGAACGCGTACGTCGTGTACTCGAAGAACGCATCTCGATGCTCGTCTCCAAGTGGGCGATAATCAACCATACAGCGGGTGGTCGTGGCGACGGTATTACAGTTGTGGGTCGTCTCTGGCTCAGAGCCAGAAGGTATCGGGATTATCGGACCTGTACAGAGATGCTCGCCACACCGTGCGGCGAGAACTCTCTGATGACGTACGATAATCCCTATAGTGGCTCGCGTCACTCGGGAAGCAACGCTCGCGATGAGTTGGTCACGACGAGCAGACTGCTGGTCGCCATCGCGACCGCCGCAAAGAGCGGGTTGATGAGACCGGTAACAGCGAGGGGAATCGCAATCGCGTTGTAACAGAACGCCCAGCCGATGTTCTGTTTGACTCTGCTGTTGGCGGCGTGTGAGAGGTCGAACACCGTCTCCAGCGAGTCGAGGTCGTCGGTGACGATGGCGACGTCTGCCGCATCTGCCGCCAGCGCAGTGCCACTTCCCAGTGCGATGCCGAGGTCGGCAGTCGCCAGCGCCGGCGCATCGTTCGTCCCGTCGCCGACCATCACGGTCTGCTTTCCTGCACCGAGTCGTCTGACCGTCTCTGCTTTCGCTTCCGGAGGGACTCCCGCGAACACGTGGGTAACACCAGGGTTGGCCGCGAACTCACCCGCTGCGCGCTCGTCATCACCGGTCAACACGGCGACCTCGATGTCGCGCTCGTTCAGTCGCTCGACGGCCGTTTCCCACCCCTCACGGGGGTCGTCTCCGACGACGACGACACCAGTCGCCACCCCATCCTCACCGACGACAACCGGCACGTTCCCGGCGTCGCGGGCCTCTCGAATTGTTGCGTCGAACGTCGATGGAATCGACCAGCCACGCTCGTCGAACAGGTCCGGATGGCCGGCCAGAACGGCCGTTCCCTCGACCGTCCCTCCGACACCCGTCGCGTAGCTCTCGAATCCTGTGACTCGACTCTCGCCTTGCTCGGCCTCGTCAACAATCTCACCTTCCTCAGTCTCGTCGACAATCTTGCCTTGCTCGGTCTCGTCGACGACACCCCCGTCAGGCGCGGGGGTACTGGCCAGGTATCCGCCGCGTCGTTCATCGCTGGCATCCTTGTCGTTCTCACCACGGCCGTATCGGCTGGCGATGGCTTCTGCAATCGGATGCGAAGAGTGTGTTTCGAGAAGCGCTGCTCGCTCGAAACTCGTCTCGTCACCGGTCGAGTCGACAACGCGCATCTCGCCTGTGGTGAGTGTTCCCGTCTTGTCGAAAACGACCACGTCGACGTCACGGAGACGTTCGAATATCGTCTCGTCGAAGACGACGATTCCCCGTTCGAGCGCCTCACGGACGCTCGTGGCAATTGCCAGTGGCGTAGCGAGTCCGAGCGCACACGGACACGAGACGATGAGTACCGTCAGCGCGACCAGCAGCGTCGAGGAGACGCTCGCCCCGAGAAGGAAGTGCATCGTCCCGACGACGACCGCAAGCACGAGAACCAGCGGGACGAAAATCGTCGCCAGCCTGTCGGCGAGTTGCTGGATGCCGTGGTTCGCGCTCTGGAGATTCCACACCATATCCGTGATGCGCTCGATGCTGCTGTCGGCACCGTCGCCAACCTCGACGACGAGTGAACCGTCCCGAAGCAACGACCCGCCGATGACGTCCGTCCCCGCACGCTTGGGCACTGGTTTCGACTCTCCGGTGACGACCGCCTCGTCGACTGTTCCCTCGCCGTCGACGACGGTTCCATCGACAGGGAGGCGCTCACCCTCCCGGACGAGGACAGTGTCTCCAGCCGAGAGCGCCTCGACTGGAATCGTCTCCGTTCCGCCATCAGCGTCGTACAGCTGTGCCTCGTCGACCTGTGCCTGTGTCAGGTTCGCCAGCGTTTCGGTCGCCTTCTGTTTGATCTCGTTCTCGTAGTAGCTTCCACCCGTGACGACGAGGATGATTCCAACGGTGACGTCGTAGTAGATGTGTTGCTCTCCGACGAAGATGGCGAGCGTGCTGTACGCCCACGCTGCGCCGGCCGCGATGGTGATGAGCAGGTCCATGTTCGGCTCGCGCATCTTCAGGCTCACGTACGCCCCCTTGACTATCGGCCCACCCGTGTAGAAGAAGACGATGCTGGTCAACAGCCCCATCACCAGATAGAGATACGAGGTCGACCCACCTGCGAGCATCTCGCCGAGAAACTCGGCGGTCTCCGGCGGGTAGTACAGGCCGTGGTCGAAGTACGTCGGATAGATGAGCGCGATGTACTGCAACATCACCATCATCCCGAAGAGGACGCCAACGACGAGTCGCAAGAAGATGTCGTCGCGGGCCTGGCGCTTCCCGATGGGGTCGTCTCGCGCGTACGCACGGTATCCTAATCCGGTGAGGTGCTCACGCAGACTCGTCTCGTCGAGTTCGTCGGGGTCGTGGTCGACGCGGACGGTGTCTGTGATGTAACTCGCGTCAACCGCGCCGACATCATCGCGCTCGCTCGCTCGTGCCTCGATGAACGTCTCGCAGGTCGTACAGTGCATCCCGTCGATGCGAAGAAAGGTCGTCTCGTACCCTTCCGGAACCTCGGACTCGTTCTCCTCGACAGTCTGCTGAAGGGCGTCGAGGTCCGCTTCCGACGAGTTGTCGTCGTGGTCAGCGAGCGCTTCGTGGACGTGTCGACAGCCAGGACAGCAGAACCACTCGCCTGCGTCGCTCTCGACGGCAGTACCGGCCAGCGGGAGGTCACACAGCGTACAGCCTTCGAAGTCACTCATGGAGTCGTCGGTCGTTAGCACGGACTATGGAATCGAGGACAAATACGCTGTCGGTTGTTCTTTCGGGTATATTCGAACGGTTCGTCGTCCGAGCAGCAGATCACAGTTCCAGCAACTGCTACACGGGAGTGAACCAGTGTTCGTACTCGGCTGGCTGGCTCTCGACGATTTCGAAGAACCGGGACTGGATGTGGTCGGTGACCGGTCCTTTCGTTCCCGCACTGATGTCTTTTCCGTCGACCGACCGTATCGGCGTCACCTCGGCAGCAGTGCCGGTGAAAAACAGTTCGTCAGCGGTGTAGAGTTCGCCACGGGAGATAGTCGCCTGTTCGTGGACCGGATATCCGAGGTCACGGGCGATTTCGATAGCCGACTGTCGGGTGATGCCATCGAGTATTCCCTCCGAGATGCCCGGCGTGTACACCTCTTCGTCACGAATCAGGAAGATGTTCTCGCCGGGACCTTCGGCGACGTTGCCCTCTTTGTTGAGGACGATGCCCTCGACGTAGTTGTGTGCCTGTGCTTCGAGGGAGGCGAGGACGCTGTTGACGTACGCGCCGGTGACCTTGGCAGTGGTCGGAATCTGACTGGATGCGTGCTTGCGCCAGGACGAAACACCCACGTCGACGCCGTCTTCGAGCGCCTCCTCCCCGAGGTAGGCCCCCCACGGCCAGACAGCGATTGCGGTCTCGACCGGACAGTCGCTCGGGTTCAGCCCGAGCATCTTGTAGCCGTAAAATGCGACTGGGCGGATGTAACACGATGCGAGGTCCTCACGGCGAATCAGTGTGAGTGTCGCTTCGGTCAACTCTGCTGGCTCGTACGGTATCTCTATCTCGAACAGCGCGGCAGACTCATAGAGTCGTTCGAGATGTTCCTCCCAGCGAAAAATCGCCGGGCCGTCGTCGGTGTCGTAACATCTGACACCCTCGAAGACGCCCGTTCCGTAGTGCAGTGCGTGTGTGAGAACGTGAACCGTCGCGTCCTCCCAGTCGACGAACTCTCCGTCCATCCAGATGCTGTCGACATCCATATCGTCGAATCCCATACACCCACAGACTGGTTCCTGTCTTATCAGTGTTACAGTTGCTCGAACCGACGGTGTAGGAAAATCCGCTCGTAGCAATCTCACTCGGAGACGAAGCGCTCGAGCAGGTGTGCGCCCTCGACGAACGGCATCCCGTGGGTGCTGGCGTAGGCCGCGGCGTCGCTCGGAGAGAGTGCCCGCCCAGTTTCGTCGTCGAGCATCTCGCAGACGACGACTGCAGGAGGAAGGTCAGCGTGTGCTGCGAGTGCAAGACCGAGTTCGGTGTGTCCACGTCGGTCGGCGAGGAGGTTCGGCGCACCACGGAGGAGGTGAACGTGTCCGGGACTCCGAAACGTCGCCGCAAACTCCGTCTCCGCTGGCGTCTCGGCGGCGGCAGCCAGTTCCCGAATCGTCAGCGCACGGTCCTCGTCGGTGATACCAGTGTGAGTTGCGCGGTGGTTCACGGGCAGCGAGAACGACGACCGGTCGTCGTAGGTCAGGTCGTGGTCTGCGGCGGCGTCGTGGTCGATGACGTCCTGCAAGAACGGTAGCCCGAACGCATCGGCAACCTCGTGGCTGAGCGCGACACAGACGAGTCCGCCAGCGTCGTTTCGCAGACGCGAGACCACTGACGGTGTGACGCTTCCCGCCGGATACACGAGGTCTGTCTCTCCCTCGCGGTCATCGGCGTCGTGGATGCAGACAGGGTCGCCCTGACGAAACGCCTCGAGGGCGCTGTCGACGAGGGTCGAACTTCCCGACAGGTCACTGATTTTCGACATGGATGGTCACCTCCGTTCCGTCCTCGAGTCCAAGCGTGGTGCGAAGCTTCTCCGGTGCGATGACCTCGACGTGGTCGTCGCCGTGGTGTGTGCGCTCGGGAGCGATGATGTGTGCGTCCTCGTAGCGCTCAGCACCCGACGACACGGACGCGCAATAGCAGTACGCAGGTCCGTACGTCCGGTCGTCGCTCTCCCAGCCTTCGATGACGACCGGGTCGAACGAGTCGAGTCGTGTCTGTGAACGAACGCTCTCCGGTGTGAGGTCGACGTTCAGCGTCCCCTCGAACGGCTCGTAACCGAGTTTCTCTCTGAACTGGCGCATGTATCCCGACAGCGCAATGTAATGACTTCCCTCTCCCATGCCGCTCGTGACAGTGCCCCGGAGTTCGACGCCGTCGGCCGCTTCGAAAATCTGCCGATACGCCTCGTACTCTGTCCGGAGACGTTGCTCGCCGGTGGGCGTTATCCCGATCCACTGCCCGTCGCTCACGATGTCGCGCGTGATGTGTCCGTGCTCTTCTAAGTGCTGGAGTCGACGCGATGCCGTCTGTGTGGAGACGTCGAGGGTGTCCGCAAGTGATGCACAGGAAATCTTTTCCTCGGCGCCGAGCGCTCCGGCCAGCGCCAGCTGTTGTAACGTCCACAGCTCGGCGCTACCGAGCAGTCGCCGTGTCTCTACCATACCTAGGTGTCTCTCCGTTCTGACCATAAGTATAACGGAAGCGTTACGAGTCTCAAAAATGAGATGGTTGTGAATGTGAAAGTCGGCAGAGGTCCGACAGTCAGGACTGACGTTGTTTAGGTCTATCGCCTGCTTTCAGACTCCGGGATTCAGTGGTGTGGTCTGCGACCCCGTTCACTCGGTTCCCTGGGTTGAGTCAGTGCGCTGTGTGCGGTCATCCGTCTGTGAGGCCTCGCCAGCCAGAGACTCCTCTGACTGTGGAGTGTCCGCAGTTTGGGGCTGGGCGTCGGCCGGTTGCTCGCCAGCCATCTCTTCGATGTCGTCAACGCTGACCTCGGGAGGATGAGCACCGGCTTGCTGGTCGCCAAACACCTTTGCGACGCGGTCTTCACCCGATTCTCCGAAACCAGCGCTCAGCAGGCGTGTCAGCGCGTGTTCGACGCTGTCGTCTATCTCGTAGTAGCGGTCGGGTTCGACCTCGATGACGAACCCCGTTGTGATGTTGGGTGCCGTTGGCAAGAACAGAACTTCTCGTCCGTCAGTCGTCCTGTTTCCAGTTTTGAACGCGGTCATACGCAGGCCGTCCCACACTTCGAGTCGAACTGGGGCCTGAAGTTCGCCGGTTCCGCCGATTGCCGTCTCGACGGCCATTTTGGAGGCGTTGTAGATGACGCGCAGACCGGGCAGCGAGTTCATCATGTCGTCGAGTGCGGTCTCGAAGACGGCACCGACAGCGGTTCGCATGAGGTAGCCGACCGAGAAGACGAGCAACACGAAGATGACGAGCGTGAGCAGCACCTTCAGCGGCTCTGCGGGCAGACCATAGGCGTCTGCCAGCGAATCAACTGGTATCGGAACTCGCGTCAGGTAGCTGTACAGCCACGCTAGCACGATAATCGTCACGAGGAGGGGGACGAGGATGATGAGACCGCTCGCAAAGTCGCGTTTCCACGAAGCCATTATCAGAGATACGAGTGGGACGAGTAATGATACTGTCGGAGAAAATATAGCGAGTATTGGTCGAAATGACCGAATTTATACACAGGGACCTCGACTCGGTGGTATGGAGTTGTTTGCAGTCGTGGTGGTCGCGTTCTGGGCGATGCTCCCCGCGTACATTCCAAACAACGCTGCCGTCCTGGCCGGTGGTGGTCGCCCCATCGAC
>PUMG01000022.1 GCA_003551265.1 Halovenus sp. | reverse complement strand
CGCTCCAGAGCCTCTGTGACAGGATGATCTCGCATCCGCTTTAGGATCTGCTCTCGCTCCACGTCATGCCTCCCGTATCGCGTGCTGCAACGTCCCGTCGCGTAGGCGTCGCTGCACGGTGCGCTTGCTGACACCTAGGGCTGCTGCTGCCTCGTCTGTTGACTCCCAGTATCGCCGCTGCGATGCGATCTCTCCTGCCTGGTGTCGCTGTGACGACAGGATCTTTCGTCGCACGCGCTCTAGCGTCGCGTCGATCTGCTCGCCGCTGCGTAGCAGGCTGCGGCAGTAGGCCTGGACCGCCTCGGCGACGCGGCGCTGCTCCTCGGGGGTCAAGTCCAGCGGGTCAGCCATGACTGACCTCCACGCCGGCGCTGTCGGGGTGGGCACAGTCGGCTGCGCCCAGAGGGGTGCGACCGTGACCGTGACCGTGCCCCCCTAAGGGTGGGGGCACGGGGCACGGTCGCACGGGGGGTCTCGCACCGTTCCCGGGGCACGGTCGGGGCACGGTCGGGGCACGGGGCACACTGCGGGTCACAGGGCACCCCCAGCAGCGTCTGCAGCCTCGTCGCGGAACGGTGCGACCACGCGGTGCACCTGCCCGCCTCGCGGGCCGCTGACGATCTCGACGTAGCCCTCTGCGACCAGCTGATCGGCTGCCTGCTTGACGTACTCGCGACGGCCCGACACGTGCTCGCGGAGCTGCCGCGTGGTCAACTCGACGTGCTGCTCTAGCGCCCTGGAGACCCGTTCCATGAGCACGGTGGGGCGCCACCCGTCGCTGCTGCTGTCGTCGCGCTGCAGCGCCACGCGGGGCACCCCGTGGGCACTCTCGCCGCCGGCCTCGACCAGACGGAACGTGATCGGTGCGAACTCGGGCGCCGACCGCTGCTTCTTGCAGGTCAGCCGGTGCACCCCGTGGGAGGGCTTGGACACGCTGAGCCGCGTGTCGACGGCGCCGGGCAGCGCCGACGATCCTCGGGCACGGCCCGCGTTGTTGTGGCCGTCGTGGTGCACCAGCAGCACCGTTGCGCCCGTCTCGGCGATCAGCCAGCGGATGCGGCCAAGCACCTCGCCGATGTCGGCAGCACTGTTCTCGTCGCTGCCAGGGATCGACAGCGCGAGCGTGTCGACCACGATCAGCGCGGGCTGCACCGGGCGTAGCGCTGCGAGGAGCTCTGCGACCTGCTGGTCGCTGTTCAGCGCCACCCCGCCGGGCACGGTCAGGAACCCGGACGGGTCCGCGTCGGGGTGCAGCGCCTGCCAGGCAGCAGCGCGGTCTGCGACGTCATAGGCGGCCTCGGCAGCGAGCCAGACCACCGGGCCCCCGTCGACGGTCTCGCCGTGCCAGGGCACGTCAGCAGCGACCGCGAGGCCCATGCTCACAGCGACGAACGTCTTGCCGGCGCCCGCCTCTGCGTGCAGCAGCGCGAGCACGCCGGCGGGTAGCACCCCGTCGATCAGCCATCGCGGGCTGGGCAGCGCCGCGAGGTCCTCGAGGGTCAAGAGCTGCACCCCGCTCTGCGCCGGCGCTGCAGGCGGCTCCTGCACTGTGGAGGCGGGGTGTGGCACGTCATCGTCAGGGGGCCCGGCACGCTGCGGGGTGGCGCCTGCCGGGCCTGCGAGCACTTGGTCGGGGTCGAGAGGGTCGCGGGTCATGCGGCCACCCCCGCAGCGCTGCGCCACCGTCCCGCGAGCGCCTCCAGGCGGGCGCGGTCAATGTCGACCCCGTGCGGCAGGGGTCGCCGTGCGACCTTCGCGAGCCCGTCAGCGACCACCCCGGGCCCGTACCTGTCTGCGACGGCAGCGAGCACGTCGCGGAACCTGTCAGCGGGCAGCGGGGGCACGGTCGGGCCCAGTCCCACGATCGCCCACGCGAGCCGCTCGCAGGGAGGCGCCTCCAGGTGATCCGACAGGACCAGCGAAAGGTGCCGGTCTAGGACGCAGACGCGGGCGCAGCGGGGCGGGCAGGGAACCGCTCCAGGTCGGTTAGACTGGTAGTGGTCCGCGTCGCCCAGCGAGACCCCCGCGCCCTCGCCGTTCGCCCCGGCGGGGGTGCACTCTTGTGAACTCACTGTCGACCACCCCCCGAGTGCACTAGCTGTGCGACGCGGGCGAGGGTGGCGGGGTCCTCGACGTGCTCGGGCAGACCCTGTTCGCGGCGCGACTGCGCCGCACGGTCAGCGGGACTCACTGGGCATCACCAGCGAGCCGCTGGGCCTCGTACTCCTCGACTGCGGACGCTGGGACGCGGAGCACCCCGGCGCCGGTACCGATACGGATCGCGGGCAAGTCGCCGCGCCGGATCATGCGCCGGACAGTCACCCGGCTGATGCCCCAGCGCTCTGCGACCTCTGGGATCGAACGGTATTCCACGGCAGGTCCTCCTACCGCTCCTGCCGGGAAGGCCGTCAGAGGGCCGTGCGGGGTGCGGAGCGTTGGAGGCTAAGCCTGCCTGCGTTCGTTGTGACAACTGGAGTGTATCGTAGGGCCCATGAGCGCACCGAAGGTCTCGCCTGATCGCACGCGGCCGCACGATGGTGCGAAGTGCTATCGCGTAGAGGTTGCGTGCAACGTCTGCCGTCGCAGGCAACCAAACCGTCGGCCGGGCACCCTCGCGCTGATAGAGCACCTGCCAGAGCGGGTCGTCATCGCCGTGGCGCGTCGGAACCCTCGCAAGCATCCGACGCTTGACGAATGGAAGCGCACGCTGTGGGGTCCGATGCGGCCCGAGCAGAAGGCCGCTGACCTCTGGTGCCCCGCCTGCCGCGCCACCGTCAGGGTCAAGCGCAAGACGTTACGGCAGGCAGGCGACGATGCGAAGGCACGCGGGCTGGGCATCGTCTGGGCCGACCCCGAGGGCCGCGTCACGCTCTAGGCGCGCCACACCACCTGCAGGCGGGCAGGGTCCAGCCGGTTGCCCGCACCGTGGCCACGCGGGGCAACGTCGACCCGTTCCACTACCGCCTGGACCAGCGCGACGCGCCAGTCATGGTCAGCCTCTGCCCAGCGCCGGCGCAGCGCCTCGCTGCCCGAGGGCAGGTCTGCCAGCACCCCGGAGCGCTGATCGTCTGCCAGGCGCCGGCGCGCCTCTGCGATCCTGTGGGCGAGCCGCTCGCGGGCCGCTCGCCACTCGCTGCGACTGATCTCCCCAGCCGCATAATCGCCTGCGATCTGCTCTAGGCGCTGCTCGTCGCCTGCGAGCTGATCTGCCAGGCGCCGGCGCTCGTCATCGTCACCCGCTGCAGCCGACAGGGCGTTCACAAGGCCCGGGCCCTCCAGCGCCGCGAGCACCTGCCCTGCGACCTCGCGATCTGCGGCCTCGCTGACCAGCGACAGGCCCCCGCACGCCTCGCTGCGGCCCGTGCCCGCGTCACGAACGCAGCGGTACAGCCGCGTCCCTCCCCCGTCGACCTTCGCAGCGAGCGGCGCCCCACACTTGCCGCAGTGCACCAGCCCGGTCAGCAGCCGCCGGCGGGGTGGCTGCCGCTGCCCACCGCGACTGCGGATCTCCGCGACCAGGCGCTCGTGGGCCTCCCTGGCGATGATCGCAGGCCACGCTGCAGGCCCCACGATCTCGCCACGGTGCGACCGCAGCCCTGCGATCCGCGGACTCGTCAGGATGCGCCGCAGGCTCTGGACGCTCCAGTCCGCACCCCGCGTGGTCGCCACCCCGCGCTGCTGCCAGTCGCGGACGATGGCACGGAGGGTCTCGCCTGCGAGGACGCGGCCCGCAGCCTCGCGGATCATCTGCGCTTCGCTCTCGCGGACGCTGCGATGGTCGGCCTCGTACCCGTAGGTCCTCGGGCCCCCGTTGCTGCGCCCAGACTCTGCGATCTGCCGCATCTTCGCTCGCACCCGTTCGGCCTTCTGCTCGCTCTCGTGGCGCGCCACGGCAGCGGCCACGCGGGCAGTCATGCGGCCCGAGGCAGTCGACAGGTCCACGGCGCCGGCGCTGACGGTGCGGACAGCGGCGCCCGCAGCGTCTACCGCGTCGATGAACGCCTCTAGCTCGCGAGGCGAGCGGTGCAGCCTGTCGGGGTGCCAGGCGACGATCGCGTCAACCTGCCCCGCCTGCAGGTCTGCGACCATGCGACGGTAGGCGGGCCGGTCAGCGCCGCTGTAGGCGCTGATGTCGTTGTCGCTGTAGTGGTCGGCGACTGTCCAGCCCTCGCGCTCGGCGAGCGCCTCGCAGTCGGCCCGCTGACGGGCCACCCCGAGGCCCTGGCCTTCCCGGTCGTCGCTGATGCGCGTGTAGATCGCGGCTCGCATACGGGCAGCATACAGCACCCGCGTCCTCGCTTGACAAACCCGCAGCCGGCATGTTGGCTAGGACGCGGGTCGCAGGGAGCGGCCCAGCCGACCAGGAGGCAACGATGGCACCCGAGAGCCCCGAGGGCGCAGTCCTAGACCGCCTCGCAGTCGCATGGGCGCTGCGAGACCAGGCCCAGCGCGACCTAGAGCAGCCGCTAGACCGCGAGGAGCGCGAGGGCGCTCTGGAGGACTACTACGCATGGCACGCGCACGCGCAGGCCTATCTGCGCCTCGCAGAGGACCTGGGCATCGTCGCAGGCGCCGGACGCTGGAGCCTGCGCGTGATCTACCTACTGCTCGCTCGCGAATGGCCAGACCACCAAGTCATGGCAGCCCTACAGGACCTGCAGCAGTCCGGCCCGATCGACGGCAGCACCTGGTCGCACCATGACCTAGAGGCTGCCCGCTGGAGCCTGGAGCTTGCGAACGTCAGCGGCCCGGACCAGGAGGCCTGACCATGCCCGAGACTCTGGAGCAGAGGCGCCTCGCAGCGTGGCGCGCCTACTGGGAGCCGAGGGAGCGCTACCTGCAGGACCGCGGCGAGGACTTCGCGAACTGGCTGGAGCTAGCGTTCATCGCGGGCTGGGAGGCAGCGCAGCAGGACTGCAGCGACCAGCAGTAGGGCCGCCAGAGGCCCACAGGGTGCCGGGAGCGTCGCACCCTACCCAGACCATGCGACAGGTCCTCCCAGCCGCTCTGTGGGCCTCTCACAGCCTCGCCGCTACCTAGATACCTAGATAGATAGCAGGCGCGAGGTGTAGAACTTTCTACACCTGGACCCGGCGCGACCATTGGGGAACTTCCCCAATGCTCCAGCGAGCGCGGGCAACTGGGCAACTTGCCCAGTCCAGCCCGTCAGGCAGCGCGGCGCCGCCGATACTCCCGCTGACGATCGCGCCACGCCTCCCTACACGCGTCGCAGACAGGCTCGCCGCGCTTCCTGTGCGCCTGGGCGCCCGCAGCAGTCCCGCAGCCCTGACGCTTGTCGCTGCGACCATGCTCGGCGCGGCGCTCCTCGGCGCTCACGCCACCCCAATGCCCGAGCGCGTCGAACTCGACGCCGCGCCGGTAGCACTCACGCCGCACCGGACACCCGGCGCACAAGTCGGCAGCCCAGGCAGGCTGCGACGTGCCGAAGAACGCCTCGTCGGCCTCGGCGGGCTCGAGGTGACGGCACGCCGCGTCCTCAAACCAATCCGGCGCGCGCAAACCTTCCCACACTTCGCGCACACCGCCTGGCGCTTTCACTTGGATCGCTTCACCGTCACTCATCGGCGCGACCGTAGCGAAAGCATGTGACACGACGGCGCCCTCGAGCGCT
>PUMG01000267.1 GCA_003551265.1 Halovenus sp. | reverse complement strand
TCCCCGTCAGCCACGGCAGTCTCGACGTCAGTCTCCACACTCACCGAGGCCGGTTCGCCTGCTTCGAAGGTCGCCGATGCAGTCTCCTCGGTGGCTTCTTGCTGTTCAGTGAACGTGATTTCGACATCTTCCTGCGCAGTGGTGGAGGTGACAGTGAACTCGACCTCTCCGTCAGGGTCGGTTGTTTCGGTCGTCACGTCGCCGTCGTCGTTGATGTCGAGAGCGTCGCCATCGCTGCCATCGGTCTCGACGGTCACGTCCGCAACAGGATTGTCGTTTGCATCAGTGACAACGACAGTGTAGGTGATTGCGTCGCCGCCGTCAGCGACGACAGTCCCATCAGCAGGGTCAGCCTCGTAAGATACCTCCGAAGGGTCACCGACCTCGAACGTCACTGTTGCGCTGTCGGTACCGGCATCGGTCTCGCTGAACGTGACCGTAAATTCGCTTACATCTGTCGATGTGGCGGTGAACGTCGTCTCTCCCTCGGCGTCTGTCTCGTTGGTCTCTCCTGCAAGGTCGGTAAGCCCGGAAGCGTCGTCGACTTCGACAGTTGCCCCTTCGACGGGGTTGTCGTTTTCGTCCTCTATGGTCACTGTAAACTCGGCTTCGTCCTGGCCGTCGGCGAGCGCGTTATCTGCAGTCACCTCCGCGTCGATACTGGCAGGAGTCCCCGCCTCGAACGTCGCCGTCGCGGTTGTTTCCGTATTCTCCTCCTGCTCCTCGAAGGTGAACGTCACGTCTTCCTGTGCAGTCGTCGACGTCGCTGTGACGGTTACCTGTCCGTCTTCGTCGGTTTCTCGACTGTCATCGCCCGCGTAGTCGATGTCTGCACCGTCGTCTGTCGTCTCGACCGCAACATCCTCCACGGGAGTGTCGAACTTGTCGGTGACGATGATGTTGAACTCGACTTCTCTCTGACCGTCAGCGACTGCTTCGTCCGCAACCACGTCGACGCTCACGTTCTCCGGGGAACCGGCTACAAATGTTGCTGAGACCGTCTCTTTGTTGGCTTCTTGCTGTTCGGTGAACGTGATTTCGACGTCTTCCTGAGCAGTGGTGGAGGTGACAGTGAACTCGACCTCCCCGTCAGAGTCGGTTGTTTCGCTCGTCACGTCGCCGTCGTCGTTGATGTCGAGAGCGTCGCCATCACTGGCATCGGTCTCGACGGCCACGTCCGCAACAGGGTTATCGTTCGCATCAGTGACGGTGACTGTGTAGACAATCGCGTCGTCGCCGTCAGCCACAACAGTCTCATCAGCAGGGTCGGCCTCGTAAGATACCTCCGCAGGGTCACCGACCTCGAACGTCGCCGTCGCGGTTGTTTCCGTATTCTCATCCTGTTCCTCGAAGGTGAACGTCACGTCCTCCTGTGCAGTCGTCGAGGTTACAGTGACCGTCACCTGTCCGCTCTCGTTGGTCTCCAGACTTTTGTCGTCCCCGTAGTCGATGTCGGTCCCGTCGTCTGTCGTCTCGACCGTGACACCCTCGACAGGATTGTCGAACGCATCCTCGACGGTGACTCCGAACGCAACGTCCTCCACGCCATCGGCGACTGCCACATCCTCGGTGACGTCGACGGATACGGTGTCAGGTGAGCCAGCCACGAAGGTCGCTATGGCTGTCTCGGTGTTGTCGTTCTGTTGTTCCTCGAATTCGATGGTGAACTCTCCGATTTCAGTCGAAGTGGCGGTGAACGTGGCTTCGCCGTCGCTTCCGGTCGTCGCTTCGTCACCACCATCGATGCCACCGAGGTCGCTGACGTCTTCGCTGTCAGTGACCGCGACCGTGATACCCTCGACGGGCTTGTCGTTGGCGTCTGTCGTGGTGACAGTGAACTCAACCTCGTCAGCACCGTCGGCGGTGGCTTCGTCGACCGTCACCTCGGCGTCGACCGATTCAACGACAACTTCGACGGTGACTTTCTCGGTCGCGGTGTCGTTCTCGCTGGCAACTGTGATGTCACCGGTACCAGCGTTACTCGGTTCAGTCTCCCACTCGAGTGTGTGTTCTTCATCTTCGCCGCTGTCGAGTGCAATTGACGTAGAGTCCTGTTGGGCGTCAGAGAATTCGGTGTCAGTGAGTGTCACTGTCTGCTCACCATCTGCAGCCCAGTTGGTGACATTCGTGGTCACGTCGAGGGTGTCACCCTCCTCGACGGGTGCGTTCGTTTCCTCGATCGTCACACCGAAGAAGGAGCCGGTGTCTTCCCATGCGAGCGCGGGGTAGTCCTCAGTGGCGTGCCAGGTGCCCTCGCTGTTGGGAAAGACGAAACCGTCCATGTTGCCGGTAGCATTCAGGCCGGTCATCTCGTCGGTGGTGAGACCAGTTCCACCGTCGGAACTGCTCTCCCCGGTCGCTTCAGTGTCCCAGTACGAGTTCGTAATCGTTCCGTCGTCTTCACCAATGAGTCCGCCACTCTCGTCGGCATTCTCCTCATCGTCAACCACACCAACAGCGTAACTGGTGGTCACGATACCGTTGTTTTCGCCAACCAGGCCACCGACCTCCCCGTTGCCCTCGACAGTTCCGCTCGCAGATGCGTTCGACACTGTCCCACCGTTGTTCCACCCGAGCAGTCCGCCGGTTCCGAATTCGTTGCCCGAGACATCGCCGGTGGCGGTCGACTCAGTGATCAGTGCCCCGTTGTTCTGACCAACTAGACCTCCGGTATCCGAGTCGCCGTCGACAGAACCAGTCGCTGTGGAACGGGTAATCACGCCATCGACCTGGAGACCGACGAGTCCACCGACTGCGTCGCCAGCTCCGTTGACCGTCCCTGTCGCCACTGCATCGGTTATGTTGGAAGTCTCGTCACCCTGGATGCTGTCGACGCTGTTACCGATGAGACCGCCGACATTGTTGTCACCCTCGACATCACCGGACGCAGTCACTGAACGGCTCTCGTCTTGACTCTCGCCAGCAATGCCACCGACAAAGGAAGCGCCCTCGACATCGGCGGTAGTCGAGATATCGACCATCGCTCCCTCGAAGTTGAGTCCCGTAATCGACCCCACGAAGTTTGATGCGCCCGTGACCGTCCCACTGACCGAGACGTTCCGCACCGCTCCACCCGTCTCTCCAGCAAGCCCACCAACTGTTACGTCACCCATAATGTCCACGTTCTCCAGTGAGACATTTTCGAGTGTCCCAGCAGACTCGACTGCACCGAACAGGCCGACGTTGTTTTCAGTCTCCCGGTCGATGGTCAGGTTCTCGATTGTGTGTCCGCTTCCATCAAAACTCCCGTTGAACTCGTCGCCAAAGTCGCCGATTGGCTCGAAGCCGTCGCCGTCAATTAGGTCGCCGTCAGCGTTAAGCACAACTCCATCCTCGCCATCGCCGCCGTATCCCTCGGTTTCTTCATCCAAGTCGTTGTCGAGCGTGAAGTTTGCATCCAGGACGTACCGAACGTTGTCGAGGTGCTCCCAGTTTTCGATGACGTAGGGATTTTCCGCGCTGCCGTCGCCATCAGCGAAGAGGTCCTCGCCGAAGACGCCAATTAGCCCCGGTTCCGTGACGTTGCCGGTGACGACCTGCTCGTCGGTGTCGACACCGGAGTTCTCGATCTCCTCCCACTCGCCACCGTTGAGTTGCCAGAGCGAGAGTGTTTCGGGGAGAACCGTCTCGTCGATCTGGAGGTCGCTCTCGTTGTAGTCGAGTTCGAGGTTCTCGAAGGTAAACTCGTCTGAGGTATTCTCGACCTCGAAGTAGTAGTCAGTTGGTTCGACATCGTCGGGACTAGCAGCGTTCGGTGGCTCATTGACCCCATCGAGACGCAGTCCCGCTCCAGTGAACGTCAGCGTCGTATCGCCTACCGGTGTCGTGATCTGCTGGTTCTCCACGGACTGCTCAACGAAGGTGAGTTCCAGGTCAGTACCCGGGTCAGTACTCAGGTCACTATCTAGTTTTGTCCCGGTGTTGTTTTGGATTTCGACGGTTTGATCACCGGTAATCGCAACTCCTGCGCGTTCGGGGTGTAAAATTTCCGCGCCGTTGAGTGAGTTGTTCGTCACCGACCAGTCCTCATCAGTAGCGTCAACTCGTATTGCGTGGCCATTTTGAGCATCGCTGCGAAGAAACGAACCAGCGATGGAATTATTGTCGACAGTATTCGACTCTCCACGAATATCGATGCCAGCGCGTGCGTGTCCGTCGATTTCGTTATCCTTGACGACTGTTTCTGCGCTGTAAACGTAGATGAAATACTCAGGACGGTCAGATAGGCTGCCCACCTCACCCGAGCTTATTACCGAATCGGAAAGTGTGTTCCCTGAAGAGTCCTCAATGAGGACTGCATTCCACTGTTTGCCATCACCAATGGCTGAGACATTAATACTATTCTTCAGAAGGTCATTATCCGTACTTGATTCTTCGAGGAACAGTGCGGCCTGGGCGTTGGCTGTGAGGTTGTTTGCCTCGAGTGTGCTGTCTGCGGTTCCCAAGAGGTAGATACCCGCATCTTCGATATCATGCGACAGTTCGTCCTCGTCATCCTCACCGTTGTCCACGACCTCGTTCCCCGAAACGACCAGTTCCTCGGAATCCACGACGTACATCCCGCTTTCGTCGTTCTCCCTGACCGTGTTGTTCTCGACGGCCGTGTCTGTCGCATCGGCGAGGTGAATGCCGCTGGTGGCACCTCCAGTTACCGTATTGTTGGCAATGGTTGTGTCCTGGACGTCTTCGAACACGAGTCCGTCCTCGTCGCTCCCCTCGACCGTGTTGTGTTCGACGGTCGCGTCCTCGATGTCAGTCATCTCGATGCCGACGTCCAGTCCGCTGAGCGTGACGTTCGTGATGGTAACGTTAGAGTGGTAATTCACGACGATACCCGTCCCGCTGCCGGAGATCGTGTGATCGTTGCCGTCGAGGGAGATGTCATCTGCCTCGATTTCGATGCACTCCCCGCTCGCTTCGATGTCGTCGTTCAGTTCGTACGCCCCCTCAGTATCGATTGGCTGACAGTCTGGGACCACCTCACCAGCGCCGATAGAGACTGTCCGGGTGTCCGTATGATTCTCACTCGCAACCGTTACGTCGCCGAGACCACCCTCACCCACCTCGGTGTCCCACTCGAGTGTTCGCTCGGTGGACTCGCCGCTCGTGAGCGTCACGGTATCGGTGTCCACCTCGTCGCCGGCGAAGTCTCGCAGTTCGATGGATTGCTCGTCGCCGTCTGCGCCCAAGTTGGTGACGGTGGCGTCCACCTCAAGTGTCTCACCCTCGTCGATAGCCGAGTTCGTGCCGGTGATCTCCACGCCGTAGACTGGGTCGGTGTCCTCCCATTCAAGGGCGGGGTAGTCGTCTTCGACGGCGTGCCAGCGATCATCACCGTCCGGAAATCCGAAGCCGTCCATGTGCTCGGTGGCGTCCGCGCCGGTCATCTCGTCGGTGGTGAGTCCGTCCTCTTCGCTGTCGAAGGATTCGTTCACCCCGGTCGTTTCGGTGTCCCAGTACGAGTTCTCGATGTTGAAATCGGAACTGAAACTGGTCGAACCGACCCCGACGAGACCGCCGACATCGTCTCCATCCCCGTCGACTTCCCCGACCGCGTACGTTCGCTCGATGTCACTATTCACGGCGTCACCGATGACACCCCCTACCGTGTCGTTCCCGCGGACGGTGGCCGTGGAG
>PUMG01000240.1 GCA_003551265.1 Halovenus sp. | reverse complement strand
CTCGCTGTCGAGGTCCTCCTGCTCTCGGCCCTCGCTGTCGAGGTCCTCCTGCTCTCTGCCCTCGCTGTCGAGGTCCTCCTGCTCTCGGCCCTCGCTGTCGACGACTTCTGCAGGCACACCCGCAACAGTGGCTCCCGGTGGGACATCGTCGGTGACCAGTGAGTTCGCCGCAACTCGTGCGTCTGCACCGACCTCCACCCCTGGGAGAACAACTACACCCGCCCCAATCATCGCTCGTTCGCCGATACGAACCGCTCCGGTGCGGTACTCCTCGTGGAGGAATTCGTGACAGAGAATGGTTGCGTCGTATCCGACGATGACGTCGTCCTCGACAGTGATGAGTTCCGGCCAGAATACGTCCGGCGTCGACTCCAGTCCCCAGGCGACGCCGCTGCCGACGCTCATCCCGAGCCTGCGAAAGAGAATACGTTTGAGCATCAGACTCGGCGAGATTCGACAGAGCAGGATGATGACGTAGTTGACCATCACCCGGAGCGGATTGCGGACCCGATACCAGCGATGGAGTGAGTTTCGCGCGCCAGGACGCGGATGGACCGTGACCCGGTCGTGACGCGTTGCTCTTCCGTTTGCATGTTGAGTTCCGCTCTCGTCCTCGCCAGCAGGCATAGGAGTACACTACCTGGGAGAGCGGAGTTTCTCTATGTGGTCGATGCGCTGCTGAACGAGCTCGGGCTTCCCGATGTCGTGTCGAACGTGCAGTCCATCTTCACCAGCCACAGCGAGCGCCTCCTCGGCAACCTTCTCTGCCGCAGTGATGGAGCCCGCGAGTCCCACCACGGCGAACGCTCGTGACGTCGTCGTGTAGATACCGTCCTCACGCTCGTCGACACTCGCATAGTACAGCAGTGCGTCTCCTGCACTCTCCTCGTCAATCTCGATACGGGCACCCGAGCGAGGCTCAGTGGGGTAGCCTTCGGGGACCGCGTACTTGCAGACCGTCGCCTGTCGCGCGAACGTGAGTTGTGGCAGTGGTTCTGCCTTGCGAGCAGCAACTAGCACGTCGAGCAGGTCGGTTTGCAGAACTGGAAGGGTGTTCATCGCCTCTGGATCCCCAAAGCGGGCGTTGAACTCGATGACCCTGACGCCGTCTGCCGTGAGCATGAACTGGCCGTACAGCAATCCCTTGTAGCCGTCGAGAGCGTCGACGGTTGCCTGAAGGATGTCGACAGCCTCCATGTAATCCTCGTTGGTCATGAACGGCAGCGCAAGCTCCGCGTCACTGTACGACCCCATCCCGCCGGTGTTGGGCCCTTCATCGCCCTCGTAGGCTCGTTTGTGGTCCTGAACGGCAGGGGTGACCCGCAGGTCGCCGTTGGCGACGAACGCCTGCACCGTGAACTCCTCACCGACCAGACGCTCTTCGAGCACGAGCCTGTCGTAGTCTGACTCACGGATGTACGCTTTGGCTTCTTCAGCGGTGACCTGGTCGCCGATGACCTTCACGCCCTTGCCGCCAGTCAGTCCTGCCGGCTTGACTGCGAGGTCGCCGTCGTACTCGTCGATGTACTCACACGCCGCATCAGCGTCCTCGAACGTCTCGAACGCTGGCAGCCCAGGGATGTCGTGGGTGTCCATGAACCGACGCTGGAACGCCTTGTCGGTCTCGATTCGTGCCTCCTTGCGGTGTGGTCCGAACGCGTACACACCGGCATCGTCGAGCGCGTCCGCAACACCGCTGGCCAGCGGTGCTTCCGGTCCGACAACCGCGAGCGTCGCATCCACCTCCTTCGCGTACGCGCACACTGCGGTCGGGTTAGTCGTGTCCAGTGTCTCGAACCCATCGGCGAGACGAGCGATTCCCGGGTTTCGGTTCCCCGCACAGCCATAGAGTGCGGCGTCGGAGTCGGCAAGCGCACGCGCGAGAGCGTGTTCTCGGCCACCGCCGCCGACGAGGAGCACTGTTTCGTCCATATGCGAAGGGGCGACCGACCCGAGTGTAAATGTTGCGCTCGCGCCTACAGGTCACTCCGGGAGAACCGGAGATAGCCGACACCAAGTGCGAAGACGACCCACGCAAGCAACAGGAGGGCAGCCACCCAGGCATCGACGAACCAGGGGCTGTCGGGCGTGGTGTAGGCGGTTCCCGGTCCCGTGTCGAACACCGCGGTGACGAGACGATGATACGACTCGACTGGTGAGGCGAGCTGTGCGAACGTTGCCCATTCCGGCGGGGATACAAGGACCGTGGCGTCGAAGCGCCAGAGAATGAGCACCAGCGCGTCGATCAGTTCGCTCCAGAGTACCCCTAGCACGATGTACGCACCGAAGGCACCGGCGGTCACGCGACGGCCTGACGTGGTCAGCATCGACAACCCAATAGCGATTGCGAGAAACGAGACGCCGAGGACGACACTCAAGACGCTAAAGACGAGATACTCGAAGACCGGTACCGAGTCGTAGAGAACGACGACAAGCACGGACGCAACGAGCATCCCGACGAGAACCGGAATCGCCAGCACGAGCGAGCGCCCGACGAACTTTCCGATGACGAAGTCAGCCCGGGTGTGGGGAAACGACAGCGCCAGCGCAATGGTTCCGGACTCGCGTTCGTCGACGACCGCCTTGTAGCCAAGGACGACACTCACAAGCGGGACGAACAGCGCGAACGCCTCGCCGGTGAACCCGACGAACTGCGTGACGTCGGTCTCGCCAGTCAACTGTCCGGCGTAGGCGATAAGAGCCAGCAGACCAACGAACAGGGCGACCAGTGCCCAGAGCGTCCGCGAGCGGACCGAGTCGAGGAAGTCCTTGCGAGCGATGGCACGCCAGTTCACAGGTCAGTCACCTCGAACCGTCTGTAGCCGACGAGAAGGGGCACGACCGCCCAGACGAGAAACACGACGAGTGCGACCCACTCGCCCAGATACCACGGCGCCTCTGCTGACAGATACGGCCCGCTCTCGCTTCCCTCGAAAAACCCCTCGATGATGCGCTCGTACAGCATGCCTGGCTCTGCACCGTGAAGAAACAGCAGCCAGTTGGGTAACTCCTGCGGGAGCGTTCCGTCAATGAGACCTGCCTGATCTAGGAGGAACGCTGACCCGTCGCGGATGGCGTCCCAGACGATGACGAACACGAAGAACACGCCGAAGGCAGCGACTGTGGCGCGCTGTTTCGAGACGGTCGCTGTCGATATCGTGAGACCGATACCGAAGTACACCGCACCGAACGCGAGCGTGAGGAGGACGTACGCGAGATAGGAGACTGTCGACGTCGCCGAGACCGAGCCGAACGGATAGATGACGAGCGCACCAGCTCCGAAAAGCCCCACAATGACGCCGAGAGCGAGAAATCCACCGCGGCCGACCAGCTTTCCAAAAACCACGTCCTGGCGGTTGTGTGGAAGTGAGAGCAACAGCGCGAGGCGGCCGGATTCGCGCTCGCCCACAATCGCGTTGTAGCTGAGCAAGATGCCGAGCAGCGGCAACAACAGCGTTATCGTCGCGGTCATGAACCCGGCGAAGCGGTCTTTCGTCACGTCGCCGGTCGTGGTCACAGGGAAGACGTAGCCGCCGATGAGACAGGCAGCGACGAACAGATAGAGCAGGTACCGGACCAGCCGGGAGTCTTTCGACTCGTGGTAATCCTTGCTGGCTATCGTCCGCCATGACATCACCGGCTCCCTCCTGTGTACGCCGCGAACATGTCTTCGAGCGACGCTTCGTCCGTCCGGAAGTCCGAGACGTCGACGCCCGCGTCGTCGAGCGCGATGACGACGTCGAGTTTGGCGTCGTTCGAGCACGTTACCTCGACTTTCCTGCCGTCGTTGCTGAGCCAGGCGTTCTCGACGCCGTCGAGCGATTCGATGCTGTCGAGCACTCCCTCGTCGATGTCGTTCACTGTAATCTGCAGCTTCGTTCCACCACCCATTGATTCTCTGAGTCCCTCGATAGTGTCGATGGCCGCCAGCTCTCCCTGGTAGAGGATGCCGACGCGGTCACACACTGCCTCGACCTGTTCGAGAATGTGGCTCGAAAAGAACACCGTCGCGCCACGTTCGCTCTCTTCGGTGATGATGGTGCGCATCTCCCGGGCACCGTTCGGGTCCAGCCCCGTCGTCGGTTCGTCGAGAATCAACAGGTCTGGCTTACCCACGAGCGCCATCGCGAGCACCAGGCGCTGTGCCATTCCCTTCGAGTATCCACCCGCTTTTCTGTCCGCTGCGTCACGGATGCCAACGCGTTCGAGCAGCTTCATCGGCTCTTCGTCTGCATCTTTCGAGTTGATGGCAAACTCAACGTGCTGGCGGCCGGTCAGGCGGTCGTACACGCTGTACCCCTCGGGAAGGACGCCCATCCGCTCGCGTGCGAGGTGTCCTTCCTGCTGGCAGTTGTGCCCGAAGATCGAGACTGTGCCCTCGGTTGGCCGGACGAAGTCGAGGAAGATATTTATCATCGTGGACTTTCCGGCCCCGTTCGGTCCCAGAAATCCGAATATCTCACCCTCTTCGACCGTGAAGCCGACCCGGTCGAGCGCAGTCAGCGTGCCGTACCGCTTGGAGACGTTCTCCACCTGAATTGCCACCATCGTTGTCGTACGGTGTTCCGCGCCCGTGATAAAAGTCCTGGCGCAGTGTCTCTCGGTGGGAGTATCGTACGTCATCCCGGGGTTTAAGTCGGATGGCGACACCAGTACCACCGTGGAGCCGTCGCGCATCTTCGAGGAGTTTCCCGCCCCCAGCTATCGCGGTACCCAGGAACAGGCCCTGGCAGACATCCGTGATGCGTTCGAGAGTGGCAACGATGTCGTGCTCGTCCGCGCGCCGACAGGGAGCGGGAAGTCGTTGCTCGCTCGCGCGGTCGCCGGGTGTGCAGCGACACCCGCCGAAGTAGGGGCTGGGGAACCAATCGGGGCGTACTACACCACGCCCCAGGTCTCACAGCTCGACGACGTGGCTGGCGACTCGCTTCTCGAAGACCTGAGCATCATCCGCGGCAAGAACAACTACCGCTGTATCCTGCCGGGTGAGACATCGACGCCGGTCAACCGAGCACCCTGTGCCCGCGAGAGTGGATTCGACTGTCAGGTGAAACATCGGTGCCCGTACTTCTCCGACCGTGCTATCGCAGCGAACCGCTCGATTGCCGCCATGACGCTGGCGTATTTCATGCAGACTGCCGGGTCGGACGTGTTCGGAATGCGTGACGTCGTCGTCATCGACGAGGCGCACGGACTCGGCGACTGGGCAGAGATGTACGCGACAATAGCCCTCAACGGGGACACAGTCCCACTCTGGACCGACGTCAAACCGGAACGGATCGACGACCTCGAAGACGCCGTCGAGTACGCCGAGTATCTCGTCACCATCTGTAGCCGTGGACTGGATTCACTCCGAGGCACCGTCGAGTTGACAGCCGAGGAGGTGGCAAAACGAGACCGACTGAACGAACTCCGCTCGGAACTCTCGTGGTTCGTCGAGGACTACCGCGACCCCGAGAGTCCGACGACGTGGGTGGTCGACCAGCCCGATGGAGAAGGAACAGCAGTGACGATCAAGCCGATGAACCCGGAGCGCTATCTCGCACACACCGTCTGGGACCGGGGCCGGAAGTTCGTGTTGCTCTCGGCAACCATCCTCAATCGGGACGCCTTCTGTGCAAGCGTCGGTCTCGACCCGGCGCG
>PUMG01000343.1 GCA_003551265.1 Halovenus sp. | reverse complement strand
TACTCGCGTGCAGCGTCTACACCACGGCCTGCAAGGTCAGCGACATCGCTCGCAGTCGCCGGACTGTCGAGTTCGAGGACCGCATCGAAGAAGTCATCCCGTGTTCGCTTCCCACGGACTACTTCATCGATCGGAGTCAGCGCATCGAAGTCCGGTGCCTCAGCGCGTTCGTCGGGACCGGCCTTCAGCTCGGGACGCGGCTCTTCCATACGATTAATTTCGACTTGGTTCGAAATAAACCTTTTCTAAACGTATTATTCCGTTTTGTCAGTACTCAGAACTGTCGAGATAGAACGCATCGCGTCCATGGTCATCCTGCCAGGTAAACGCGAATAACTGGCGTGTGGGGATGCGTTCGAGCCGTTTTCCATCCTCGCTCTCGCCCGTTGCCGGATTCCAGACCGTCTCATCGGCCCGAACCTCGCCGGACGCCAGCAACTCGAACTCGTACCCAGGGTTCTCGAACGCGTGGAGTCCCTTCGCAGTGGCGACCACGACGATGTCACGGCTTCCCACCGTATCCGTCACGATACCCCCGGCCTCCCGAACACGACGCTCGGGATATCCGACAGTCTCTCCGCCGAGTTCGATGCCGAGGACGACTTCTTTGGGGTGGATGTCCTCGCGGTCCCACGACCGACCCTCACCCTCACGGTGGGCCAGGAGACCGAACTCCTCGCTCTCGAAGTACGCCTCGTAGGGGTTCGCCAGATACTCTATGGGGGCCGGGTTGTCGTCGTCGCTAGCAGCCTCACTCTCCATCGTCGTCGGCTGGAGAACCTCGCCTTCAGGATACTGCTCCGTGAACGACCCCCACGTGATGATACTCGCGGGTCTGACCGTGAGTTCGTCGCCCTCAAACTCGCCCGCGATGCACACGCCACATGACTGTTTCCACTCCGAGTTCGTCTCGCGGTCGTACATCACGAGGTCGTCATCGGCGAGTTTGCCCGAGACTCCGAACGTTACCACCCGCCCCGCAACAGTTCGTTCGTAGACGACAGCGCTGGCACACAGCGGACACCACGTCACTGCCACCGGGTCGCCGTCGACAGTGTCGTTGACGATTTCGTGGAAGTTCAGGATACGAAGCGGGTACGCCTTCGGAACCTCGGCGTCGAGGACGAGCATCTGGTCGTCGTCGGTGCCGATATACGTCTCTCCGAACGACGGGTCGTCGATACTCGGGATGGCGTCCGGTTCGAGAACCTCTCTCACGTCCATATCCGCCCATTTGTATGGCCGATTAAAGAAGGTGTGCTGGTTGTGTGTGAGATAAACACGTCGAGAGACGTCAGTACTTCGAGAGACGCCAGCACGTCGAGAGACGCCAGCACGTCGAGAGACGCCAGCACGTCGAGAGACGCCAGCACGTCGCCAGACGCCAGCAGCTCACATTCGTCCTATCCGACGTTCATCGCTCGTTCGACGACATCCTCGCTGTAGCGCTCACCGAGTTCTTCGTGCTGGTCGGGGCGGTGTTCGTAGACGTCCTGAAACAGCGCAATCGGCGTCATCGCCGCCTGGTAGGTGGCTTCGTCCCACATACGGTCGGTGCTGATGTCGACTTTGATGCCGTCGATGGCGACCGTCGTGGCGCGGGTCATCGCAATCGCACCGCGGCCTGCCTCTTTTGCGGCCTCGAACTCCTCCATCGAATCGACGATATCAGACAGGCTCGGGACGTACGCCATCCTGTCGAGCAACTCGTTGTGCAACGCCTCCTCGTCGAGTTCGTGATCTTTTCCGTCCGCGGTGAGCACGTAGCCGTCGTCGGTCTCGGCGAGCGAGATGTCGTCACCGTCGTAAATCTGCGTGTCACCATCCGACCTGAGTTCGACCTCCCGGCCGCCCGCTTCGAGCAGCCAGCTTCCGGTCTGGGGCGGGAGCGGGGACAGGTTGGCCTCGACGACCTGTCCGGGCGTCAATGACCAGATGCCGAGTTGTCCTTTGGCCTGGTTGTCGCGCATCCGCTCGCGGTAGCCCTCGACATCGCGGATGTCGTCGTACGGGCCGTCGACCGCGATGAGACCTGCTGCGCTTGCCGCACGCGAGGTGTTGTGGCGGAGTTCCGGCCACGGGGGCAGGTCGCCTGTCGGTGTGATTGCGCGCATATCCTTCGTGTAGTCGACCTCGCCGTTGACGAGCATGAACAGCCGCTGGAGATTGTTCGAGGGCTTGCCCATCTCGTCTCGGAGTCGACCCATCCCGAGTTCGGATTCGCCACACTCGATGATGACCGACATTGCGAGACTCCCCTCTTCGAGTCCGTGCTCGTTCTCGACGATGGTCATGAACTCGTCGGCCTTTTTCCAGTCGTCGAGGTCGCCCACCTCGGGGATGACGAAGCCGTCGATGTGCTCGATTGCGCCGTGTTCGGGGTTGGCGATTTCGAGCATGTGCTGGAGTCCCTGGTGTCGCGTCCCGGGGTCGTCGCGATGCCAGACGACGCGGGGGTGAATCTCGCCGGGGAACTCTGCGCCGTGTTCGGAAACCACCTCGATGATGTTCTCGACACCCTCGTCACGCATCGAGGGCGCAGTCGCGTCCTCGTTGTCGGGGACCCAGACGTCGGGTGCCTGCATCCCGCGTAGTCCGACCGCGCCGCGCAACAGCTTCGCGGAGTCTTCTTCGCCTTCGACTGCCGTCGGGGAGGTGAAAAACGTCCGCACGAACGACCGGGTGTGCTGATGTGTATCAACCCTCATAGTACAACCTCTATTCGGGCTGTTTGATGCTTTATACTTGTGGTCAGTGCAAATACCACGTCGAATGTTGCACAGTAGTGGTCGATGCTACAGTCGCTCCATCGCGGCACCGACACCAGCGCGAGCGTCAACATCGACGTGCTGGGCTTCCAGTGCGTCACCCAGTGCAGCAAGCAGCGAAACGACGTTCGTCGGCCTGGCGCTGTAGCCCATACAGCCGATGCGGAGAATCTCACCTGCGAGGTCGCCAAGCCCCGACGCCACCTCGATGTCGTACACAGACAGCAGATGGTCGATGACGGCGCTGTCGTCGACGTTCTCTGGCAGGCGAACTGCGTTCAGACTCGGCAGCCAGCATTCCGGTTCAGGTTCGAGTTCGAGTCCCATCGACTCGACACCCGCACGGAGTGCACCCGCAACCCGCTCGTGGCGTTCCCACCGCTGTTCGATACCCTCCTCAGCGACGAGGCGGAGCGCCTCTCGAAGCGCGTAGACGTTCGTTATCGGCGCGGTGTGGTGGTAGGTTCGTTCCTCACCCCAGTACCCGCCGAGTTCGGTCAGGTCGAGGTACCACGACCTGACTGGCGTCTCGCGGTCGAACACTCGCTCGACAGCGGCGTCGGAGAGCGTCAGCGGGCTCGCTCCCGGCGGGCAGCTGAGACACTTCTGTGGGCCGGAGTAAGCAACGTCGACATCCCACTCGTCGACACGAAGTGCAACCCCGCCGAGGGAGGTGACACAGTCGGCAACGACGAGCGCGTCGTGTTCGTGGGCGATTGTGGTGAGTTCCGGAACGTCGGGCTGTAATACACCGGTGCTGGTCTCGGCGTGAACGAAGCCGAACAGGTCGGGCTGGTGACGGTCGAACGCCACCGCCACGTCGTCGGGGTCGAGCGGTTCACCCCAGGGTGCATCGACGAAGACCGGTTCGCCGCCCGCCCGGCGCACCATCGAGGCCATCCGCTCGCCGAAGTACCCGTTGCCGGGAACCAGTACGGTGTCACCAGGTTCGGTGAGGTTGGCAAACGCCGTCTCCATCGACGCCGAACCCGTTCCGCTCACGGGAATCGTCCAGTCGTTGTCCGTCTGGAAGGTGTACCGCAGCAGCTCCTGCACTTCGTCCATGATATCGACGAATGCCGGGTCGAGATGACCCACGAGCGGAGTACTCATCGCTCGGAGCACGCGTGGGTGTACGTCGCTCGGTCCCGGTCCCATCAGTGTCCGCTGCGGCGGCGTCAACTCGCTAACGTCTGGTTGCTCCATGTTGGCGCTTGAACGTGGGGGTCAAAAGACATCGCGATTCGTCTTTTTTCCTTCGTGTAGGCTAACACATCAGCAGAAATTCCTTCGTACGAACCAATCGTTCGGCGACAGACAGTCCAAAACACACATTGGTACGCGTCCAGAGACAGGCGTATGGACCTCAGCGGAAAGCGACTGGTCGTCACTGGCGGGGCAGGATTCGTCGGTTCACACCTCGCAGACCGCCTCACAGCAGACAACGACGTGCTCGTCGTCGACGACTGCTCGAATGGACACCAGGAGTTTGTCCCGGAGAAAGCGGCCTTCCGCGAGGGTGACCTGACCGACCCTGCTGTCGTTGCCGACGCCATCACACCCGACACCGACGCAGTGTTTCACTTCGCCGCCGCAAAGGCCGTCAACACTGACCACCCCCGGAGACAGTTCGAGGACAACACTGCAATGACGTACAACGTTCTCGAACGGATGGACGAGACCGACGTCGGCCGACTCGTCTACACCTCCTCTTCCACAGTGTACGGCGAGGCTCCTCGGCCGACACCGGAGGATTTCGCACCGCTGGAGCCGATCAGTCCCTACGGTGCGAGCAAACTCGCCGAAGAAGGGCTGGTTTCGACGTACGCCCACAGCCACGGAATCCAGGCGTGGGTGTTTCGCTTCGCCAACGTTGTCGGTCCGCGTCTCCGGGGTGCCGTCATCCCCGATT
Source organism: Halovenus sp. (assembly GCA_003551265.1). Taxonomy (GTDB): domain Archaea; phylum Halobacteriota; class Halobacteria; order Halobacteriales; family Haloarculaceae; genus Halovenus. Next base: position 999 of record PUMG01000343.1, on the reverse strand, counting down.
TCATCGACAAGCTCCGCGAGAATCCCGACAGACTGGGTATTCTCGGCGACGGCAGACAGGAGAAGTCGTACATGCACGTCACCGAGTGCCTCGATGCGATGTGTTTCGTCGTCCGTGAGGCCGACGACGACCTGAATGTGTTCAACCTCGGCACGCGGACGACCACGTCGGTCGACAGAATCGCGGCCATCGTGAGCGAGGAACTCGGCCTGGAGCCGACGTACGAACACACGGGTGGTGAGCGTGGCTGGACCGGCGATGTCCCACGGATGCGACTGTCTGTCGAGAAACTCGCTGGACTCGGCTGGGAACCATCACAGTCGAGCGACGATGCCGTCAGACAGGCAGCGTGTGAACTAATCGAGGAGCTGTAGCGTGACGCGCTTGGGGTTCCAGAGATAGTAACCGTTATTACCGTTTATTCTGGTTTATTCTATAATGGGTCGAAACGGGGGGGCGCTTCGAGACTGCTGTAACTGTGGACGGACGTTCAACAAACATATCAATCCTCACTGTCCAGTGTGCAAGACAGTGAGTAGCTCGGAAGCAGAGGGGGAGTGAACTGACGAACAAAGTCCTGACGGATTCTGGCCGTCAGTATCGCGAGGAGTTACCGATTCGTTCAGTCACTTGCTATCTTCGTCTTCGTCCTCGCCCTCGTTTTCCTCATCCTCTTCACCCGCGCTCAAGTCGGCATCGTCGTCACGGTCGAGCGCTCGCGGGACATCGTGATACTCGGAGTAGCCGTCGAACCAGCGAGCGATGCGTTCGATGCGGTCGACGATGTGGCCGGGTTGCCCACTTCGAGAGAGTTCGTGCCCCTCCTCGGGATAGCGGACGAAGCGCGTGTCGACGTCGTGTTTGCAGAGGATGCGGTAGAACAGCTCTGCGGTACAGGCGGGTGTCCGGTAGTCGTCGTCGCTGTGGAGGACGAGCGTCGGTGTCTCGACCTTGTGGGCGTGCCCCGTCGGTGACTGTTCCCAGAGGAACTCGGGTTCT
>PUMG01000187.1 GCA_003551265.1 Halovenus sp. | reverse complement strand
TGCCAGAGTCTCCGACTTTCGCCCGTTCGCGGAGTGTGCTGAACGGAACTGCCTCCTGGTTTTCTATCACATATCGCTCGAAGTCGAACTCGTCCCAGAGCACCTGCATGATTCGCATCCTAGTCTCGTTCGCAACCAGTCCGTGTAGCTCGTCGATGTCGACGGCCACCGGCGTCTCGTCGCTCACAATATCCTCTCCCTCCGTTCACTGCCACCCGTCACCCTCAAACATCGTATCATAATGAATACAGCAACCTGCTGCTGCATAAAACTATACGTGCGAATAAAAAATACGGCTGTAATGGTTATTACACACTCACCCCGTCTGAAAAGGAAGGAGAATACGGCTGGAGACAGCACACCGCCGAGAGAAACTCATGGTTGAACAGAACGATAGCGACGTGGACAGTTCTGGATATGAGTCCTCTTACGACGAGTGCAGTCCCGAGGAACTGCTCAGTCTCGCCAGCCACGAGTTACAGAATCCACTGAACGTGGCACAGCTCCAGCTCGAACTGGTCAGCGACGACCACGACAGTGAACACCTCGCCGCCGCACAGCGCGCACTCGACCGGATGGAGACACTCATCACCGACTTTCTGAAACTCACGTCGAGTACGCAGAACCTCGACCCAGTTAGCGTCGTAGACCTGCCCGACGTGACCGAACACTGCTGGCGATATGTGGGGACGACCGGGGCGACACTGAACGTTGACGCTGCGGGGACAATCCGTGCGGACAGACTACGGCTCGAACAACTCCTCCAGAATCTGTTACAGAACGCCATCGAACACGGTGGTGAAGACGTGACCGTTACCGTCGGAGAGCTGGATGACAGGAATGGATTCTACGTCGAAGATGACGGCAGTGGAATCACGAAAACAGACCGTGAGAGCGTGTTCGCACTCGGCTACTCGACAAGTCACAGTGGCACCGGCTTCGGTCTCTATCTCGTCGCCAAAATAGTCCAGGCTCACGGCTGGCACATCCGTCCGACGGAAGGACCTGACGGCGGTGCCCGCTTCGAGATTACGGGTGTCGAGTTCGTCGATACAGATAGTTGCCACTCCGCTGTGAGCCAGAGCGCGGACTGTCCACCCGAAGAAGCGGACACGCAGAACAGTTGATAGTGTACTGACTACTCGCGAAGTGCGTCTTCTCGTTCGACGGCCTCGAGCGTGTGGTCTTCGAGGTGTGTCGCCACGACCGCCGGTTTGTACGCCCCACCGTCGAAGAGGTCGTGCTCGCTAATCGACGATTCGACGTATCGACTGAACGCCCGCCGCTCCGGTGGGAGTCGACCGTACAGCACCTGTTCGTCGACGAGGTCGTACACCGGAATCCGTGGCGTCAACAGCGTGTTCTCACCGACGACGCAGTTCTCACCGACGACGAATCCCGAGGTCACCCGACACCCGGCACCGAGTGTCACCCCGTCTTCGACGATGACTGGTGCCTCCTCGACCGGTTCGAGCACACCACCGACCAGCGTGTTCGCCCCGAGTTTGACGTTCTCACCGACCTGTGCACACGAACCGACGGTGTCACACGAATCGACGAGCGTTCCGTCGCCAACGAACGCCCCGACGTTCACGAACGACGGACTCATCAGAATTACGTCGCTCCCGATGTGCGCCCCCCTGCGAATGACGGTGCCATCAGGTGTGTTTCGAGTCCCTCGCTCACTGAGCGCGCGCGTACTTGCGAGGGGGAGAACGTCGTTGTAGGTCACGTCGCCGTACGTCCACTGTGAGATTCGCCGCAGTCCGAAGTTGAGCAAGATTCCTCGTTTGACCCACTCGTTGGCTCGCCACTCTCCGTCGACTTGCTCGGCCGCCCGAAACTCGCCCGACTCCAGTCCGTCGAGAAACTCCCCGAGCACCGTCAACACCTCGGTCGTCGTCTCCGTCGTCTCTTCGTCGCTCTGGTAGTGCTTCCAGAGGTCGTCTATCTCCTGTTTCATGATTCTGTTTGTCTCATGTCTCTCTCTGTCCGTCTGTTTTCCCATCCACTCTCAAGCCGCTTTGGAACGCTGAATCCAGCGTGTACCAGTCTGCGTCTCTCCCGGCGAGCCAGACCGCCGCATCGACTGCGCCCGAAGCGAACACTCCGCGGTCTTCCGCCCGGTGGGTGAGCATCAACACTTCGTCGTTGCCAGCGAGCAGGACCTCGTGCTCGCCCCGAACGCCGCCTGCCCGTCGAACGAGCATCCCGACCTCATCCTCCGTACGTGGCTGGATACCCTCGCGACCGTGAACCGTCTCGAAATCCCGGTGTTCGCCAATCGTCTCCAGAATCGTCTTCGCCGTCCCGCTGGGTGCGTCCTGTTTGCCACGATGATGGGTTTCGAGCACCTCGATGTCGTACCCAGGGAGTGTCCCGAGCGCAGCCTCCAGCGCATCCACCAGCGCATAGATTCCACGGGAGAAGTTCGTCGCGTGAATCACCGGAACCGTCTCACTTGCCTCCCGCAACGCCGCCTTCGTCTCGCCGTCCAGTCCGGTCGTCCCGCTGATGAGAGCGACGTCCTCGACCGCACAGTCAGCCGCAAGTCCTGCAACTCCGTCAGGAGCCGAAAAGTCGACGACGACGTCTATTTCGTGTCGCTGGAGTGCATCGCGCCGGTTGCTCGGCGAAACGACGGCCATCGTCTCACTGCCAGCGGCGTCAGTTGCTTGCCTCCCGTTGTCCTCACGTGTGGGGGTAATCCCGAGGACAACCGTTACGTCCTCCCGTTCGACGGCAACCGCTCGAACTGCTCTGCCCATCCGACCCGCGACGCCGTTGATAGCGAGTCGTGTCGTACTGGCTGTCATCTCAGTCGTCTCCGACAACCTCTATCGGCTGGTCGTAGGTATCGAGTACCTGCCTGAGGTACTCGCGGTTGTCGTCAGAAATCGGTGCAAGCGGTGGCCGAAGCGTCCCTGGTCCGTATCCACGGAGTTCCATCGCCGTCTTCACCGGCGCAGGGTTGGTCTCACAGAACAGCGCTCGAAACAGCGGGCCAAGTTCGTGGTGAAGCTGGCGTGCCCGGTCGAACTCGTCTTCGAGTGCCGACCAGACGAGCGAACGCAGCCGTTCCGGCTCGACGTTCGCGGCGACGCTGATACAGCCCGTTCCCCCGAGTGCGAGGATAGAGAGCGTCTCGCCATCGTTGCCTGAGAGTACGTCGAACTCCTCGTGGCGAGTTCGCTCGACAATCTCACTCACCTGTCCGAGGTCGCCCTCGGCGGCTTTGTACCCACAGATGTTCTCGTGGCGAGCAAGCGCGACCACGGTGTCCGCTTCGATGTTTCGTCCCGTTCGAGAGGGGACGTTGTAGACTATCTGTGGCAGCTCGACTGCATCCGCAATCGTCTCGTAGTGCTCGCGAAGCCCGCGCTGCTGTGGCCGATTGTAGTACGGCGAGATGAGCAACAGCGCGTCGGCACCGGCATCAGCGCTTCGCTGTGAGAGCGAAAGTGCCTCTGCCGTGTTGTTCGAGCCAGTCCCTGCAATAACAGGGATGTCGACCGTCTCGACGACTGCCTCGACGACCTCGACGTGTTCGTCGTGAGTCACTGTCGCCGATTCGCCTGTCGACCCCATCGGGACGAGTCCGTCAGCGCCCGCCCGTTCGAGGCGTCGAGCGTCAGTTCTGAGTGTTTCGAAGTCGATGCTGCCGTCGTCGTGAAACGGTGTGCACATCGCGGGGTACACACCGGCGAACGTCGCGTCCGCAGTGAGTTGTGGTGTCATTGGGTGTCGAATGATGATGCTTCCGATAGCCGTCCGGAGCGAAACAGAGAAAAGATGACCCGCGACAGGGATGCCACGCCTGCCGCGAACCGACTCACTGCGTCCGTTTGCGTTTGGCGAGCGCGTCGCTGGTCAGCCGGATAGACCCGGAACTGCCTGCGACGCGTTCCATGTACGGCGTATCGGCGTCCCGGGACTTAGGTGTTTTGGAACGCGACACAAACGTTTGTTTTTTGAGTACTGACACCCTACGTAACCGGTAATGGTTGGACACACACAGCTCAAACTCCGGATGGCGATCGTCGGGAGCATCCTCTTCGGTCTCTACCTGGCCGTCGCCGCCGTCGTCCTGACAATCTACGGGACGGGCACAGGAGTGATCGCCCTGTTGACGCTCGGGATGGTCGGCTACCCGTTCGTCCTCTACAAATTCGGCAAGTGGTCAGCGATACGGGGCGTCGGCGCAGAGGATATGCCCGAACAGGCCACCCAGCGGTACCGCTACGACGAGATTCACCAGGCGACCGAACTCCTCTGTGAGGAGATGGGTCTGGAAAAACCCCGGCTGATGGTCGCCGACATGGGCGTCCCGAACGCCTTCGCGGTGGGCCGCAAGGCCGACGGCGTCGTCGTCATCTCCCGCGAAATCATCGACCTCCTCGACCGCGACGAACTCGATGGCGTCATCGCCCACGAACTCGCCCACATCAAAAACCGCGATACAGTCGTGATGGTGATGGGTCAGTCCATCGCCGCACTCGTCGGCTGGGTGGTGTTCTTCATCATCCGTGCACGCGGGCAGCAAGGCGGGTTCCTCGTCGCCTGGCTGGGGTCGATGGTCGCCCAGATGGTCGTGACAGTGTTCCTGATGGCGATTTCGCGCTACCGCGAGTACGTCGCCGACGAGGACGCTGCACAGTACACCCGCAACCCGGAAGCGATGGCTCGCGCGCTCGAGAAAATCAGCGCCGGTGGACAGGGCAAAGAGATGAAAGCGGAGTCGAACGTCAGCGCGCTGTGCATCTTCGGCGGTGAGCGTGGCCTGCTCGGGACGCTGTTCGCGACCCACCCACCCACGCAAAAGCGTATCGACCGTCTCCGCTCGTACTGACGGGCGAACATGCTGGCGACTGTTCTCTCAGGAGTATCGACAATTGCTTTCATCCGGGCTAACAAAGAGCCGGTATGAACGAGATTCACCCGGGTCAGCGAATCGCTGTACTCGCGGACTCACAGAACCTCTATCACTCGGCACAGAGCATCTACTCCAGAAACATCGACTACACGGCGTTGCTCGACGAGACCGTCTCCGGCCGGGAACTGACCCGCGCAATCGCGTATGTCATTCGCGCCGACGCCGACGAAGAGGAGTCCTTTTTCGACGCGCTGACCGACATCGGCTTCGAGACACGTATCAAGAACCTCCGGACGTTCGCCGACGGGAGCAAAAAGGCCGACTGGGACGTCGGCATCAGCCTCGACGCGGTCACACTCGCGAACCACGTCGACACGATTGCGCTCTGTACCGGCGACGGTGATTTCACCCGCCTCGTTCGCCACCTCCAGCACGAGGGCGTGCGCGTCGAAGTCTACTGCTTCGAGAACTCGACGGCGGAGTCGCTGGTCGAAGCAGCCGACGAGTTCGTCGATATGAGCGCTGACACCGACCGCTTCCTGCTCTAGACGACAGCTACGTATGCCCGGCAAACTCTCTCCAGACGACCTCCTGTCGGCCGTGTTCACCCGGACGGGTGCAGCCGACGAATCCGTCCTGCAAGGTCCAGCAGACGGTGAAGACGCCGCCGCGCTCGCTGTCGGAGACGAAACACTCGTCGTCAGCTCTGACCCTATCTCGCTAGCGGCCGAACACGCCGGAACCCTCGGTGTGTACGTGGCCTGCAACGACGTCGCCGTCTCCGGTGTCGACCCCCGGTGGCTCACCGTCGTGTTGATTCTGCCCG
>PUMG01000106.1 GCA_003551265.1 Halovenus sp. | reverse complement strand
CATCGTCACCCACACATCCAGCTACACCGACGAGACCGGCAGCGCCAATTCCTTTCAGGACATTACGTCGTCTGGTATCTTGTGCCATGTCTGGTGTATGTTGTACACGGTCTTAGATAAATCCTGCTGTATTTATTGTTCAGAAACACCATTTTATCGTCGAGTCACCGTCTCGACGATTCACAGCGGCTTCAACGCCTCGACGGCTTACAGCGCCTTCGATATCGCGTCGGCGACCGCTCGTGCGTTCTCTGCGAGTGCAGGAGATACCTCACCTGCCTCGACAGCCTCGTCGAGTTCGTCGTCGTCGACGCGTTCGACTGTTCCGTCGGCGTGTCTGACGACGTCCACGTACAGGTCGACGTAGCGAGCGACGTTCGGAAAAATCTCGACGGGGGTACAGACGTTGACGTACGTTCCGCGAGTCTCACCCTCTTCACCCCGGTACACCGTCGGATACCACCACCGCCCCTCCCGGAGTTTCGTGATGGCGACGTCACCCTCCTGGCGCTCGACGCCGAGTCCGTCGTAGGTTCCCCCGGGAGACATCTCGCGCTCGACGGTTATCTGTCCCGACGGGTCCCGGTCGGTCACGACCCCCTCACCGAGGGAGAACAGGCTTCCATCCGGTTTGCCGTGGTCGATTCGCACCGAGTCACCCTCGCCTGGACCGAACTGGTCGGTGACGACGTCGAACGGAAAGTCCTCATCACCTGTCCCAGCGTTCCCACAGATACCCTCGACAAAATCGACCGCTGTTCCCGCTTTCGCCGTCGCGGCTTTGATTCTGTGGTGACCCGCCATCGTCGGGACAACCTCACGTCGGACAGCATCGAGCGCGAAGCGAGACTCGCGCCCGAACCAGACCCAGCAGGTATCCTCACCCGGCCAGTAACACTCTGGAGCTACCTCTGTGGGTGGTGAAACCTCGGCGAGCGCATCATCCAGCGCCTCTGCCCGTCGAGAGAGTGACTGGAGACACGCAGTGAGCGATGAGATGCTGGCGTCGTCCGCCTCTGCGCTCCACTCGACACCCCAGCCCTGCGGCGGGTCAACCGGCAGGATATCCGCCAGTTCCGGTTGCTGTCCGGTGTCCGTCCGCCCGCGGATGAGCGACGCCAGTTCCCCGTGCACCCGCACATCAGTCTCTAGCACCGGTCGACCGCCACTCCAGGGTGGCTGTAACTCGTCTACCTGGACGCGAAGGCGGTCCCCGACGTCGATGTGTCGTGCCGTCTTCGAGTACGGCAGGAACCCACGGGTGCCCGACGCGACCGTACTGCCGTCGAGGGTATCTGCCCCGGAGGTCGCCACACCGCACTCGACGAGTGCGCCACTACCGAGCGTTTCGACCACCTCACCGGCGAACACTGCGCCACGAGAGAGGGGAGCGCGCCAGACGAAGGTGTCCCTGCCGAGGTCGAGAAGCGTTTCGATCACGTCGGCGACTCGCTCGGGAGAACCCGTGACGTGGACGCCCTGTCTATCCGCAGTCGTCTCGACGGTTGCCGCTGCCGGTTCGAGCGGAAACGACTCCTCGAAGCGTTCCTCGATGGTCGACGACGCCTGCACGACGTCGTCGAGCAGCGCCGTCAGCGCCGTCGTGTAGATACCACGAACCCGGACTGTCATCGCTCACAGGTGTGAGCCGAGTCGGCATAGGTGTCCCGGAATATACCGGTCGACGGAACGATTGATAATTCTCACACGGTACGGGTGGGTCGAGAATCGATCACAGATTTCGTCGACCGGTATACACAAGGAACTGCCCGGAGTGAACACAGACATGGCTCAATTTCTCCAGAGTGGTCGTCGCCGTGACATCTGCGTGTTGCTCGCCGACGAACCCCGACAGGCACAGGCGCTCAAGACCCGACTCGAATCACACTACGACGTTCGCATCGACCCGAAGTCGTTCTACGGCGCGCTGGAGAAACTCGAAGATGCCGGATTCGTCGAACGACAACAGGAGGGGATTCACGACGTCTACGCACTGACCGATGGCGGTGAGCAACGACTCCGTGAACACGTCGAATGGGTTCTCGAACACACTAAGTGAATCCTCGAATACGTCGACAGAGACAGGGGGAAACAGTTAGGCGTGGGCCCCACCAACTCGGCCCATGCCAGCGCCTTCGAACCTCTCGACGGAACTCCCGGAAGCGGAGTACACACAGCGAATTGCGGCGGTCCGCGACCGACTGGCCGAGACCGACGCTGACGCGGCGGCTTTTTTCAGCGCGACGAGCATCGGCTACCTCACCGGCTTTCACCACATCCAGACCGAGCGTCCGACGATGCTCGCGGTGACCGACGACGAACTCTCGATAACGATTCCTCGTCTCGAACTGGAGCGCGTCGAGGAGAACCCGCGCATCGACCGGGGGCATACCTACTTCGACTACCCGCAAGGCCGTCCAATCGAGACCATCGTCGAGATGCTCGACAAACTCGACGTCACGAGTGTCGCCGCAGACGCCGACGGCGCTCCTGGCGTGATGGGGTACGAGGGACCGGCGCTGTCGGAGTTCGTCGACGTCGAGAGTCAGTTGTGGGTCGACCGCATGCGGTGGGCGAAATCCGATACCGAGGTCGACCTCATCCGCGAATCTGCTCGATGGGGCAACCTCGCACACCGCTACCTCGCCGAGGAGACCGAAGTGGGCGCGCACTCGGCAACGGTCAGCCAGCGCGCGTCGATGCGTGCCTCCCGTGCCATGCTCGACACGCTCGGTGACCGGTACGTCCCGCTGGTTCGCGGAAGCGGCCCGGCACACGCCGGATTCATCTCGGGCCCACAGACGCGCCTTCCACACGGCCACACCGCGAACCGACGTCTCGAAGCCGGTGACGTCCTGATTACCGGTGCCGGCGCGAACGTCGACGGGTATTACTCGGAACTCGAACGGACGATGTTCGTCGAGGAGGTGAGCGACGAGGACGCCCACTACTTCGAGATAATGCTCGAAGCCCAGACGATTGCCATCGAGGCGATAGGTCCCGGCGTCGAGATCGCTGCTGTCGACGAGGCAGTCTGGGAGTACTTCGAAGAACAGGGCGTCACGGACCTCGCCCAGCACCACGTCGGCCACAACATCGGCATGGCCGGGCACGAACCGCCGTACATCGACCGTGGCTGGAGCACACACTGTGACGAACGCGAGAGCCGACACGACGAGAGAGACGCCATCATGGAGCCGGGACACGTCTACACAATCGAACCCGGACTCTACACCGACGACGCCGGCTACCGTCACTCTGATACGGTAGCCGTCACCGAAGATGGCACCGAACAGCTGACGTACTTCCCCCGTGATATCGAGTCGAACGTCGTATAGAACCAGTCCTCAGAAAGTCACCAGAAAACCATCACTCACGAGCCGCTGTCTCGGTGTTCCTCGATGGCGTCGAGCACCGTCTCGGTCGTTTCGGGGATGGTTCGGGCGAGTTCGCCTGCGACGACGTAGCTGACGAGCGCCTCGATGGCGTACCGACTTCCACGTCCGTCGAGTTCTACCGACCGCTCCTCTAGCTGTTCGAGGTGCCAGTCACCGCCACTGATGACATTTATTACACGGTTGATGCCGTAGATTCGAAGACTGTCGTCTCCGATATCGAGCTGGTCGACTTCGTCGAGTGCCTCCTGTTTGGCGTCCCGCAGGTCGTCGGCGCTGTCGGGAGTCACGAGCACGTCGTCGCGTTCGTCGAGACGGTCGAGCGTATCGAGCGTGTGGACGAGCCAGTACGCCTGTCGCAGTGCTCTGGCAACCTGTCCGTCGTCGAGGAACGACTGTATCCGGTCGGGGTCGTTGTGAGTCGCGCGAAGCAGTCGGTCCACGTCAGTCCGTATGAGACCGTCAAAGTCGGTGTCGAGGAAGTCGTCGGCCTCCTCGGGAACCTCCTCGGCACGCGACTCGCTCTCGGCCAGCAACGCCTCACTTGCGCTCCGATACACCTCCGTAAACTGTTCGTCGCCTGGTTGATTTTCGTCGAGATACGTCGCATCTTCGAGTTGTGAGTGTGCTCGTTCAACGGCTCCAGCGGCCACCCGAACTGCTTCGACCTCCGAGGCCATCGGCGCAATCTGGTCGAGTTCACTGCCGAGAAACCGCTCGGCGCTGTCGAGAAGCCTCTCAACCTCGTTGTAGACGAGCGCTGTCTTCTGTGCATCCTCGCCGCTCAGCGAGAGTGTCTCTTTCAGGTCCGCGCGCTCGTCGCGAAGAATCGCGGCCTCTTCGAAGGCGTCCTCCCGAGTTCTGTCCTCCGCTGCCACGGCGTACATCCCTTCAGCCGCTGCTGCATCTCGGCGTGCCCCGCGAAGCGACGAGAGTTTCGTGCTGGCCGAAGAGGCCTCCGACACCTCTTCGAGGCTATCCTGGGCCTCGTTCTGGGACTCGATGATTGTGCGTCGCACTGCCTCGTTTGGAACCTCGTCTGTGAGGTTCTCCGGAATTACCGACAGCAGTGACTCGGACCGGTCACGGCTCGCCTCGACATGGTCAGAGCTGAGGTCGACCGGCAGTCGCTCTGCTTGCGCTGGCACCTCGATTTCTGCGACCGCGAGAACGTCCCTCTCGTCGAGGTCGAGCGCTGGCAGTTCTTCCTCGTCGTCATCGAAGACAGAGAGACAACCCGAGAGTGAGACGGTGGCGCTCGCAAGCGCTGCAGTCGTCGCAAGAACTCGACGACGACTCGTAACTTTCGTCTGGTCCGTCCCGGTACGTCCGTTCATTCGAACTCACCTGTCTCGTCGTTGGCCGGGTGTCCCGGAGGGAGAGTACACTGTCCACTCCGCCCGCGTCCGAAGCCCGACGGTCGCCTGTCGAAGGTGACGGGCACCTCAGCCAGGGTTATCTGTGTGTGCTGGTCGTCGACTGAACACTCGATGTCGGGGTCGCGGTAGGTCCGACAGAACTGCACACGAAGCCCGCCTCCTGAACGGCGTTTGACGTACACGAGCTGGCTCTTCTCGCAGCCGTCGACCTGGTTCGAGAGCACGAGCCCCGTCGCCTCGTCGTAGTCGATGTCCGAGAGGAACTCGAAGGGGTCTTCTCCCCCTATCGGCTCCTCGGTGAACGAGAGCGCATCGACGTCCTCCTCGTCGAGGAGGTACGGACGCCGGACTCCAGCATCGTCGTCTCTCTCGACGACCTCGTCGGTCGTGTCGAACCGGAGCGTGAGAACGTTCAGGTCGGTAAAGATGTCCTCTGCATCCGGGAACCGGTCTTCGGGGGCTTCCGCATCGTCGGCACCGCGCGAGTCGTCGCCACGTCCGGAGTCGTCGGAACTCCCTGAAAGTTGCGTACAGCCAGCCAGGCCCGCAACCGAGAGCGCACCCGCAGAGAGAACCGCCCGGCGGGTCAGACGGCTCTCTCGTTCCGCAAATCTGCTGTGGAGGGTCATACAGTCGACATGAGTTGGTGGAGACGTAAATCTCTTCGTGTGCGTCTCCCGGTGTGAACCGATAGTACACGCTCTCAGCATTGCTCGCGTGATACGTATACGACTGCGATAGTAACTCAGGGAAGCTTTTGCGGGAGTCGGGATGACTCTCAACAGCAGGTGTGAATGGAAAGGGCCAGGTCGCTCGACCAGGTTCGCCTCGCGTTGCTCGGCTCACCATCCGGGGCTCGCTGCGGTCCTCGCTTCACTGCGGTCCTTACGTCGCCCGGGATGGATCGAGCGACTTGCCCCTTTCGACCCAGCCCATGTCTGCTGTTTTT
>PUMG01000340.1 GCA_003551265.1 Halovenus sp. | reverse complement strand
TGACGCAGTGGCGTTGAACTCGACAGTCTCACCGGATTCGATTGTCTGATCCTCCTCTGGGTCTATGGCGACGGTCTCGACTTCACCGGCTTCGACACTCACCATCGTCGCATTGGAGGATACTTGTTCCAGGGTTGCAGTGACGTTGTAATCACCAGCAACAGTCTCGTCGAAGAGACCAGTATCACTGATAGAGCCACCGTCCGCATCCCAGTCAAAGGCTGAATCGTCATCCTCAACGACGTTATCCTCATCGTCGAATGCAGTGGCGTTGAACTCGACGTCCTCACCTGCAGTGATCGTCTGAGCGTCATCGGGTTCGATTTCCACCCTGTCGACATCGGGAGCGTCGGCGTCGACGAGCGCTGTATCCGTAATTGGCGCACCCTCAGCGAGGAACGCATCACCACGGTCGCCGTCGTCGACCTCGTGCAACACTGCAGTCAGGTTGGCTTCACCCTCTCCGACCGTCGCATTGAGGTCGAGTCCGTCTATCTCGACATCGCTCTGGGCTCCCGAAAGCACGTCGCTATCAGAGAGAACGGTGCCATCTTCGTCCTCGACAGCGACGATGAACTCGTCGGCGACATCCTCGGTCACGACCGCGGTGTCGATAACGACGGCATCACGGTCGATGCTGTCCTGATCGTCGAACTGTATCTCGAGCAGGTCATCACCTGCACGCCAGGCATTGATAACGTCGAGCAACTCCGCTGTCGCAATGTCTCCAGCACGCCAGTCGTAGATTGCTACCAGCAGCCCGTCAGTTTCGACTGTCGCGAACGTTCCCTGATTGCTCGCATAGTTGAACACCGAGAACTCCGAATCCTCGGGCGTCCCCTCGATGGAGTTGGCTGCCAGCTCAGCGTCACTGCTTGCCACTGCAGCGCCCTGGAAACCGACTGCAACCATCGAGAGAAGAAGCACTGATGTTATCAGCAGTACGAGTGTTTTTTTTGCTTGCTGTCTCGTAGAGACTGTCTTCTCGTGTGGCACCCTCATTATTACGTTTATGCTCGTTTTCCGTCCACTTAATTTCGGTGGATTGTTGCATCTGTCCACGCTCGCAGAGCACAAAGTCATCAACTTAGACTCAGTTTCAGTGTGGTATATTGGCTGTTATCATCGCTGAATCTACGCTCGTTCGGATTTCGAACACCTCTAAGACATACTTCGGGGTTCTGAGGGCCTGTCGTGCCGGTTATTTCGTTCACGCGCCTCCACTCAAAATGTAGCTGACATGGCGGACCTGGATTTTTCAAGCATATCTTGAATGATTTCTGGACAGTTCAAGCAGCGAATGAACGGACTCATGCCAGCCATGAAATCGAGGAGGGTGTCTGGTGGTGGTCGCTGTGACTCGGCCGCCAACTTTCTCTCCAATCAGTGAGGCGCGCGCCAGCAGTTTCAAAGCCCCCCGGGTCGAACGTACCACCAGTCAGATGACGAGCGGGATACGAGCAACCGTTGCATTCGCAAACCCCGGAGACTGTCCAATCGCCAACGCGTCGAGTGCTGCTGAGGGACTCATCGAACAGGTTTCGACGAGCGTTACGCTTGGAAATGATGTGGGAAGCGTGTCCGAGTTCATGGCACAGGGAGACCTCTCTGACGTTCCAGGCGTCGAACCAGTGTTCTCCTACGGCGAGACCGTGCTGTACCGAACTGCCCACGACACACCAGCGACCTGTCCGTGTGAGACACTCGGTGAGTTCGACTGTCCGGTTCATCGGTATGCAGCCGAAGACGGTGTTCTCACGTTGGTGTTTCACGCTCGCAACTTCGAGACCCTCCAGTCCGTGATGGCCGCCTTCCGTGAGCAGTATTCGCCGGTTGACGTCCAGCGGCTGTTGCAACCACCGCTGGAAGGCTCACCCGAAGACCGGGTGTTCGTCAACCGAGGGAAACTGACCGACCGACAGCTCGAAGTGCTCACGACGGCCTACGAGATGGGCTACTTCCAGCGGCCGAAAGGGGCAAACGCGACCGAGATTGCTGCTGCGCTCGACATCGCACAGTCGACGTTCACCGAACACCTGGTCGCCGCACAGCGCAAGATACTCGCGGACTTGCTGGAGTGAGTGGACGGTGTGCATGTACACCCACACAATTTACCTGTGGACGGTCGAACGTCCGGTGTGAGTGGTGACATCCACCAGTATGCACAGGAGGTGTAAGCGCAGATGACCGGTCGGTACCGACGGTACGTCGTCATTCTGTTCGGGTTGCTCCCGTTCGCCGTCGCGTTTCTCAGGGACAGACGGCGGTTCGTGCTGTTCGGACCAGCACGAAAGCGCTCCCGCCAGACACACGAAGAGCGTGCCCAGCGCCTCACCGAGACGCTTCTCGACCTCGGTCCAACGTTCGTCAAAGCCGGACAGGTACTCTCGACGCGCCCTGATCTCGTGCCTCCAGTGTATGCACAAGCCCTCGCAACGCTTCAGGACGAGGTTCCGGAGACTGACGAGGCCGACCCACAAGACATCATACGGGCAGAACTCGGCACATCCGTTCTCGACCTCGAGACACTCGAACCCATCGCGGGCGGGTCACTGGCGTACGTCTACACTGCAACGCGCCGTTCGACTGGTGAACGCGTCGCGGTGAAAGTCAGGCGACCCGACCTCAGACAGCACATCGAGCGCGACCTCCACATAATCCGACGGCTCGTCCCGGTCGTCGGCACGTTCGCTCCCGAGCGCCACAGCTACTCGTTGCAGAACATCGCCGACGATTTCGAGGACATAATCCTGCAGGAACTCGACTTCGAGCGAGAAGGGGCGATGATGGAGCGAATCAGAGAGAACCTCGCTGACGACGACCGTGTGTACGTTCCCGATGTCGAGCAGGAGGTGAGCACCGAACGGGTGCTCGTCATGGAGTACGTCGAGGGCGAGAAGATAACCTCCGAGGATGTGGTCACCGGGAGAGACGTCACCCGCGAGGAGCTGGCCACCACCATCGCGGAGGTGTATCTTCAGATGGGACTCGAAGATGGCGTCTTCCATGCCGACCCCCATCCTGGAAACCTCGCTGTCGACGACGAGGGCAGACTCGTCATCTACGACTTCGGGATGTGCAAAGAGCTATCGCCAGCGGTCAAAGCCCAGATTGTCGAACTCTACACCTCGCTCGCCTGGCGAGATATCGGCGGCCTCATCGACGCACTGGTTGCGCTCGACGTGCTCGAACCGACTGTCGACCGCCGACGTGTCCAGCGGGTGCTCGAACTGTCGATGGAGTCACTCGCAGGAAAATCACACGTCACGTGGCACGATATCTTCTCGGAGCTGACGGTGTCATTGCAGGACTTTCCGTTTCGTATTCCGCCCGATGTGATGTTACTCATCCGTGTTGGCACTGTTGGCGAGGGAGTCTGTCGAAGCCTCGACCCCGAGTTCGACTTCCTCGACACCGCACGAGAGCATCTCGTGAGCGAGGGACACATCGAACGCGAGCTTCGTTCACAGCTCAGTGAAGTTCGCGACGAACTTGGTCGTTCACTGCCGGGCGCAGCAACGCTTCCGCGACGCCTCGATACCGTCCTCGAACAGACCGAGCGAGGTGAACTTGTTGTCCGTACCGAATCACTCGACGAGACCGACAACAGCGGTCTTGCCTACGCTATTCTCGCAGCAGGGCTGTTCGTGACCGCGGGTCTCCTCTTCGGACAGACTCAGACCGGTGCAGCGACCGCTGGAGCCGTTGCGACGCTGTTCTTGCTCGCATTTTTTGTGGTCCGCCGATGAAACCAGCTGTTGGTGTTAACTCTCACCGAAGCGTCAACACGGGAACCGACGACCGCCGAACGAGGCGTGCGGTGGTGCTCCCGAGGAGGCGCTCGTCCCCGCCGGTCTGTCCGCGAGTCCCCATCGCAAGCAGGTCGGCTCCGGCCCCCTCGGCGTACTGGAGAATCGCATCCTCTGGCACACCTCTGAGAATCGCCGTCGACGCCTGTAGATTCGCCTCACGGGCCTCGGCGGCAACCGTCTCGACTGCGTTCTCTCCACCCTCCCGAAGCAGTCCGACGATGCTCCGGGGTGCGTCTTCGAACCCGTAGGTGTTCGTGTCGACGACGTACACCACTCGGACGTCAGCACCATACCGTTCGGCGATAGTGAGTGCAGATGCCGCAGCACGCTCGGCGGCGTCGCTGCCGTCCGTTGGTATCACGACCCGGTCATACATACTGTGGCCAGTCTCAGGAAGCGTCTCGGGTCCATCCAGGGGAACTGTCAGCACTGGCGCATCGGTGTGTGTGAGCACTCGCTGAGTTGTACTCCCGAGGTAAGAGACATCGGTGTCGGCTCGACCACGAACTCCCATCACAACCTGATCGATGCCCTGCTCCTCGACGTATTCCACGATGGCCCGGTACGGCCGTCCCTCACGGACGTGACGGACGACTTCGATATCGAGTTCGTCAGCCCGGTTCTGGACGTCGAGCGTTGTCGCTTCCCCACGCTCTGTCAGCTGTTCCTGGAGAGTCTGTTGCTCCTCCTCCGGTAGCGTATCGGGTGCCGATTCCGTGTCCGCGACGGAGAGCGCGTGTATCGTCGCATCGAACGTCCGCGCGAGGTCGAGTGCTCGGACCATCGCTCGCTCCGTTCCTGGCCGGCCGTCCGTCGGGAAGAGAATGCTGTCGTACATCAGGTGATGGTACACGCTCCAGAGACAAGTATCCACCCGGACGTGATTTGATCACGTCCCATCGTCGCAAACCAGCAATATCGCGGTCTGTGCTCCTCGATTCGGCTCCAAGAGGTGTAACGGGGTCACGTCCGGCTGGATATCTGTGACTACCGACCCCGTGACCATCCCACACGATACACTGATATCGACAGTGGGTGTTACATGACATACAACCCGAAAAACTATCACCTGACTCTCAGAGGTGAGTATGCACTATGCACAACCAGAAAGTCTTTTTCGCGTTGCTGGTTTTCGCACTCGGGGCAGTTGCGTTTCTCATCGTACAGCCACTCGCCCAGTACGTGCTGGCCGCTTCGCTTCTTGCGTTCTTGCTGTATCCGCTTCACCGCCGTCTCGTGCCGCGAATTGGCCCACTCGCTTCGGCCGCAGTACTCACCGTATTCGCCATCGTAGCCACGGTTATCCCGTTGCTTATCATCTCAGCGATTGTTCTCCAGACGGCTATCGAGTTCATCGAGGACTTCGAGTACTCGGCGACGGCAGAGAGAATCGACGAGCTGTTGAACCACTACGTCGACTTCGACGAGTTCTTCGACGGCGGTATCGAGCAGGCGCTCGTCGAGGTCTTCGAGCAGTACGCCGGACCGATTGCCGAGAACTTGCTCCAGGAGGTGACCACGGTGTTCGACCTCACTGTTCGCGTCGCCATTGGGCTGTTGATTCTTCTGTTCTTGCTGTATTACTTTCTCAAAGACGGCGACAGGTTGCTCGCATGGATACGGACGGTGACCCCGCTCGAAGACGACGTTATCTCGGAGTTTTTCGAGGAGACGAACGTCCTCACCTGGGCGATGCTGAAAAGTCACGTGTTTGTCGCCATCGTGGAGGGGATTCTCGGCGGTATCGGTCTCTACCTCCTCGGCGTCCCCAACGCTCTGTTCTGGACGGTCGTGATGATTCTCGTCTCTATCCTCCCCCTCATCGGCGTCTGGCTGGTCTGGGGGCCCGCGGTCGCGTACCTGTTCGTTATCGGCGCTCCCGTTCAGGGGGCTCTGTTGCTCCTCTATGGAATCAGTGTCCTGGCAGTCATCGACAACTACCTGCGCG
>PUMG01000243.1 GCA_003551265.1 Halovenus sp. | reverse complement strand
CTCTGTGAATCGGCGAGTCCGGTTACAGTGTGGCCGTAGAGGGTGGCGAGTTCGACGACCGCACAGCCCACAGCACCGGCGCCGAGCACTGCCAGTCTCACTGCTCGACACCTCCCACGAGTGGTTCGATGACTCTGAGAGTTTTCTCCGCTGCAATCTCGCGCACGACTTCGAGCGTCGCAGCCGTCTTTCCCTGCTCGGTCGCAAGCTGCACTCTGGCGCTTGAGACACCTTCGCTGTCCTCGGGCGCGACGAGCGAGAACTCCCGGACCGACGCGTCAGTCGAGTCCTGAATGCGCGAGACGGTATCCGACAGATGCGTGTCGACGAGATGGCCAACTAACAACACGGTTATCTCCTCTGTGTACTGCTCTGAGCCCGCCTGAATGATCTCGACGTCCGTCTCGTGCAGTGCCTCCACGATGGTGTCGAAGCCCTCGTGGGTTGCGTCGAAGACGACCTCGACGGGAATTGCACCGCGTGGCGTCAGGTTTCCTCGCTCGTGAAAAATCGAGCGGAGGTTGCCGCCGTGTTCGGCAATCGGTTCGAGCGCCCGTAGCAACTCCCCCGGTCTGTCGACCAGTTCCAGTCTGACTGTGTACGAACAGACATCACTGTGAGTAGCGCTCATCGATGCGTTACACCTCTTCTCCTGGTTTCTGTGCAGTTCATGTGGTTCCTCTCGTCTCTTGTCCCCCCTCTTTACGGGCACGACCCTAAGCTTCGTCGGTTGTGACATTCTCGCCAGGACGTGCGGCGAGAACTCTCTGGTCCGTCATCACTGACGGACGGTAATTCCTATACCCCTCGCCTACGACGGTGTCGGTATGACGTTCAGTATCTGTGTCCGTGAACGGTACGAGGACGAACAGGACAACGAGCACTACCGCTTCGGCGTTGCAGTAACCACCCGACTCGCAGGCGTTGGAACTCTCTGTCCGTTCGTCAACGAGTACGGCGCAGTTGCGACACAGAGCCTCGTCAACGTTGACCTGGGGCGCAAAGGTGTCGAGTACCTCGCTGACGGACTTGCCATCGACGACGCGCTCGGTGGGCTGTTGAACGCTGACGACGGCGCACCCCAGCGCCAGCTCCACGGCGTTGACCGGGAGAGCGAGTTCGTCTTCTCGGGAGAGCAGTGCAAAGAGTGGTTCGGCCACGTTCAGGGCGAGAACTACACCGTTGCGGGAAACCTACTCACCGGTGAGTCGGTCATCGACGCGACAGCTGCCGCCTACGAGGAGACACGAGACGACGAGCAACCGCTCGCATTCCGACTGGCTGATGCGCTCGAAGCCGGGCATCGAGAGGGTGGTGACAAGCGCACTGACCTGCACGTCCAGAGCGCGGCGGTTCGAGTGAGAGACACCGAAGACCAGTCACTGGCTCCGTTCTACAACGACATCCGTGTGGACGCGACCGAGACGCCGATTGACGACCTTAAGGCGACGCTCGAAACGGCGAGAGAGGGGTACAGGATGGCGATGCAGCGCTACGAGGACGCCTACGAGGACGACGACGTGGACGAAGCCGAGTAGAGGGATTCTCGTACGTCAGCATAGATCTCTCGCCGTACGTCGTGGCGAGAATCTCTGGACAGGGACGAGAATCCCGATATCTTTTATCTGACTCAACCCCGAGTGCAGCTATGTCCGACCTCTCCTGGGAGACGCTCGAATCGAGCGTCGCCTACACGTGTGGGGGCTTCGATGTGGTCAACGAACAGGTTCGTCTCCCCGACGGGCAGGAAGCGCCCTTCGACTACATCTCCGAGACTGAAAGCGTCGTCATTCTGCCGCTGACCGCAGGTGGTGACGTCGTCGTTATCGAGGAGTGGCGACACGCTGTCAAACGCCGCAACCGTGGGCTTCCCGCAGGTACGCTGGAACCAGATGAGACGCCAGAGGAGGCGGCTCACCGAGAACTCCGCGAAGAGACGGGATACGAGGCGGAGACCACGAACCACCTGACAACTGTCGAGCCAGCGAACGGCTTCTCGGATTCGCTCTTTCATTACTTCGTCGCTGAGGGGTGTGAGCAGACGGCCGACCAGCAACTCGATGTCGACGAATCCATCGAGGTGACGACCACGACGATGGACAGCCTCGTCTCGGCCGCACGCGAGAACGAACTCCGCGACGGACGCTCCGCGCTGGGAGTGCTGTACTACGTGCTGTTCGAGAACGGGAGCGAATCCGTCCGCAGGTGAACGCACGCTCGGTGGTGAATACTCATACCAGCGCGTCTCAGTGCGACTCCCCACAGTCGGTTTCAGTGCGACTCACTACAGTCGGTCTCAGTGCTGGACAAACTCCAGAAGAATACCACCGGTCGACCGGGGATGCATGAATGCAACCTCGTGTCCCCACGCACCCTCGCGTGGAGCCTCGTCGATCAACTCGACACCACAGTTGCGCGCTGTTTCGAGTGCCGCCTCAATGTCCGGAGTGGCGAGGGCAAGGTGGTGGAGTCCAGGCCCGTGACTGTCCAGATACCTGGCAATTGCGCCCTCAGAGTTGAGCGGTTCGAGCAACTCGAAGTACGTGTTCTCGAACGCCAGAAAGACGACATCCATGCCGTCGAACGTCTCCCTGTGGACGGTCGAACAGCCAAGCAGGTCGACGTACAGGCCCGTGAGCGCCTCCAGGTTGTCGGTGGCGATGCCGACGTGGTCGAGTGCCAGCTGACCGGTCTCCGTTTCTGTCATACCGCCGCCCCCGGCTGGTACTCGCCGAACACGTCCCGAAGTGTGTCACAGATTTCGCCGGTTGTCGCGTAGACTTTCACCGCATCGATGAGATACGGCATGAGGTTCTCCTCTCCGCTCGCCGCTGTCTCGAGTGCAGCCAGCGCCGATTCGACCGCTTCTTCGTCGCGTTCCTCGCGGACGGACTGCAGGCGTTGGTGCTGACGCTTCTGGTCTGCTTTCGACACCTCTTCGATGTCGACGTGTTCGTCTTTTTCGACAGTGAACTCGTTGACGCCGACGATGATGCGCTCACCTGAGTCGATCTCTTGCTGGCGCTCGAATGCAGTGTCCTGTATCTGGCGCTGTACCCAGAGCTCCTCGATTGCCTGGCGCATTCCACCGCGCTGGTCGACGCGCTCGAGCAACTCCGTGGCTTCGGCTTCGAGCTGGTCGGTCAGCGACTCGACGTAGTAGCTACCTGCGAGCGGGTCGATGGTGTCGGCCACGCCGGATTCGTGGGCGAGAATCTGCTGTGTCCGAAGCGCAGTCCTGACTGACTGTTCGGTCGGAATCGAGAGCGCTTCGTCCTTGCCGTTGGTGTGCAGGCTCTGCGTTCCGCCGAGGACCGCAGCGAGCGCCTGATACGCCACCCTGACGACGTTGTTTTCGACTTGCTGGGCGGTGAGCATCGACCCGGCAGTCTGGGTGTGGAACTTGAGCTGTCTGGATTTTGGATTGTCGGTATTGAAACGCTCTTCGACGAGGCGTGCCCACAGCCGTCGTGCTGCGCGGAACTTGGCCACCTCCTCGAGGATGTTGTTGTGGGCGTTGAAGAAAAACGAGAGCTGTGGCGCGAACTCGTCGACATCGAGTCCGGCTTCGAGTGCCGTCTCGACGTACTCGATTCCGTTCCCGAGGGTGAACGCGAGTTCCTGTGCGGCTGTCGACCCGGCCTCGCGGATGTGATAGCCAGAGATGGAGATGGTGTTGAACTTCGGTGTCTCTTCGGCACAGAACTCGAAGATGTCCGTGATGATTCGCATCGACGGCTCCGGCGGGTAGATGTAGGTGTTGCGTGCGATGTACTCTTTGAGAATGTCGTTCTGAATCGTTCCCCGAAGCGCTGTGCGGTCGACGCCCTGGCGGTCTCCAACCGCGATATACATCGCAAGCAGCACGCTCGCCGGAGCGTTGATTGTCATACTCGTCGAGACTTCGTCGAGCGGAATCCCATCGAACACGGTCTCCATGTCACGGAGGGAGTCAATAGCAACGCCTGCCTTGCCAACTTCGCCTGCGGCCATACTGTCGTCGGAGTCGTACCCCATCTGTGTCGGCAGGTCGAACGCCATCGATAGCCCCGTCTGGCCCTCTCCGAGCAGGTACTGAAACCGTTCGTTCGTCTCGACTGCGGTTCCCATCCCGGCGTACTGGCGCATCGTCCACAGTCGCCCTCGATACATCGTCGAGTACACCCCGCGGGTGTAGGGTTCTTGTCCCGGATAACCGAGGTCTGTCTCGTAGTCGAGGTCGTGAACGTCAGTCGGCGTGTAGAGCCGGTCGACTGTCTGGCCATTGGTGTCTGTCTCGAACGAGTCCTGGCGCTCGCCGAAGCGGTCTACAACTGGTTCGACGTGCTCTCGTTCCCACTCATCTCTGGCCGACTGTATCTTCTCCAGTTCGTCGGCATCGAACATACCCGAGGCTCTGACTCGCTCTACCTTAATGGCTCGCTTCGCTCGCCAGTGGTAAACGGGGAGGGCGCGACAATGACCGTGGCGAACTGTGTGTGGGTACTGAAACTCATCTGCCCGTGTCGTATTTGTAGGTCGCTTTGTCGGGGTCGATGCCGAACTCTTCGGGTTCAACGTCGGGTTCGTCGTCTTCCTCGGTCTCGGGATGTGCACCCTTGAACGCTTCCCGCAGATGTCGTGGCATCCTGAATCGGTCGGTCTGAATTCGCATCGGAACCGCTCCCGGGTCGAGTTCCGCTTACTTTTCCGTCAGTCGACGCTGCAACACGTCAGGAAGGCGTGCCGGTTCGACCGCTTCGAACCCGAACTGTGCGAGATAGTCCGTCTCGCTCGTCAGCGCGTACACGGTGTCGAACCCTTTGTCTCCTGCTGTCTTCACCAATCGTTCGATGACGTGTGCACCGACACCCTGGCCGCGCCACGATTCGAGGACACCAATGCTGGTGAGCTCACAGACTTCTCTTTCGTCCGTCTTGTGAATCCGAATCCGCCCGAACCCGGCACGCTCGTGTTCGTACTCGTCCATCGCGATGACGTAATCGCGCGAGCGGAACGCGATTTCGTCGAGTCCCATCGCCTCGATGTGGTCGAGTAGCCAGACCTCGTCACGGTTTTTGGCGTCCCGGACGTACATATCAGTAATATTGGCTCTCCGCCATCAAAAGGATTTGTACCGACCGTCAATGTATCAAACGTGCGATATCGTATGACGATGTGTCGCTATCTTCGGTCTTCCGTGTAGGGAACTTCTGCAACCGTTGCCCGAATCTCGTGTGTTGTGTGTCGCTCAACCTGTTGATTCGAGGGTGAGTGCTCGTCACCCCAGATGACGGTTACCTCTGTGCCGGGTTCACTGTACTCGACATCGAGACAGCAGAGTGAAATCATGTCGCGCTCGTTGTAGGTGTATCCGCCCCACTTTGAGAGACCAACCATCTCGCCGTCTTTCTCGACTCTGTCGTAGTGAGTTGCTGCCCACCGTGGCTCGAGCAGATCGAGATACTTGTACGTCTCGCCGTCCTCGAAAAGCGAAGCGTAGATGTCGAGCACATCCTCGGAGTTCCACACGAGTGTTACCTTCGTTCTCTGGGGGTCTTCGAGCTGGGCTGCGACTGCCTCCTTACCCACGAACTCGTGGTCGAGATCGACGATGTGTTCGTAACCCACAGCAGCGGGGGTCAAGTAGTACTCACTGACATCGTCCGAGTAGAAACTGCCTCCGACGGGAATGATGCCGAAGTACGTGTCGAGCCACTCCCGGAAGGGTCGCATCTCGTCACTATCGTAGATGGCCGGGAGAGGGTTCGGGAGCCATCCCGAGACGGCACACGAACTCTGGTAGCTTTTCGAGCCGAGTTCTCGGAGCCCGTACTCGGTTCCGGCGTCTACGAGGGCTCGTTTGACGTCGTCTGCGTACCTGTACGGACCCCAGAGTTCGAACCCTCGCTCGCCGGACATTCCGTGGCGTAACGCCCTGACTTCGTGACCTTCGATGGATATCGTGTCGAAGTTGAAAAACGGGACGTCCGAGAGCGGGTTCTGGCTGACCTCTTCGACGAGGTCGACTGCGTTTGGACCCTGAACCTGATACCTGAAGTAGTGAGGGTCCTCGTCGAGCGCCACTGGCCTGTCCTGAAACTCCAGCGAAACATCGTAGTCGCCCGTCTCAGCGTTGAACAGTATCCACTGGTGAGAGGCCGCAAGTCCGACACTGAGATACGACTCCTCCTCGAGATAGAAGAGTATCGTATCCCCGATGAGATACCCGTCTGGATTACACACGACCAGTTGCTTTGCCTGTCCGATTTCGAAGCCCTCGAAACTGTTGACACCGAGGTCAGACAACAACTTTAGAGCGTCCGGCCCCTCGATGTGGAGGTTCGCCATGTGGTGTGACTGGTCGTAGAGCGAACAACTCTCTCGCCAGGCCCGCTGTTCTTCTATCCAGTTCGTACACACGTCAGGCACCTCAGAAAATCGGTCTGCGCCCCACTTTCGGAGCATCTGAACGGGGTTTTCCGTTTCCTGCAGTGTTTCTTCGAGACTCTGGTCGAACATACACCCACCAGTAGTCTGTAGCGGGGGGTATAGATTAGGCTCAGTATGCGAAGGGTTTATAACACCACGAGTAACTCAGGCGATAGTTGAAGTACGATAACACTGTGTGTTCTCTCATGTCCCACGAATCCCAATCGGCTCCCTGGAACGCGATTGAAACAGCCAATCCCGACGAACGCAGAGAAGTTCAACTGAAGCGACTTCAGCAGGTCGCAACACACGCGTACGAGAACGTTCCCTTCTATTCGAGACGATTCGACGAAGCAGGGTTTGTGCCGGAGGAGGTCACGAGCATGGCCGACCTGACGTCAGTTCCGTTTACCACCAAAGAGGATCTGCTGGCTCACTATCCGGACGGTCTCGTCGCAACGCCGAAAGATGATGTCTTGCGGGTCCATGCCTCCTCTGGAACGGGTGGCAAACCCAAAGTAGTGAGTTACACCGAGAACGACCTGGAGGTATGGAACGAGGTGGTCGCCCGATACTACAGCGGTGCAGGGATGACCGCAGCGGACACGTACCAGGTGTCGCTTGGCTATGGGCTGTTTACGGGTGGATTCGGGTTTCATCAGGGCGCACGCGAGATTGGGGCCCGAATCGTACCGATGAGCGGCGGTAACACTGAACGCCAGATTCAGATGATACAGGACCTCGAATCCGACAGCATCGGTCTGGTCACTTCCTACGCGCTGTACATTGCCGAGGCAGCAGAAGAGCTGGGACTTGACCCGAGAGAACTGCCAGTGTCGACCATCTTCGTCGGGGGAGAAATCACCACCGAGGCGATGATGGACCGCATCGCCAAGCGCTGGGATGCAGATGTTTACAGCAACTACGGCCTCTCAGAGATTATTGGCCCGGGCGCCGCCGCACAGTGTGACGCCCGAAGTGATTCGATGCACATCCAAGAGGACCACTTCTATCCGGAGATAATCAACCCGACGACGGGAGACGTACTCGGTGAAGGCGAGTCAGGGGAACTCGTCTTGACCACGTTGACAAAAGAAGCGTTACCGCTTTTCAGGTACCGAACGGGGGATGTGACCAGCCTGCACTACGGGGAGTGTGCGTGTGGCCGGACGACGGTTCGAATGGACCACGTCACTGGGCGGACCGACAACATGGTGACTGTTCGCGGGACAAATATCTTTGCGAGCCAGGTCGAGACGGTCGGGTTCGACCTGGACGCCCTCGGAGAACACTATCGTCTTGATGTGTCGCGAGAGGGACCGATGGACCACCTGAAAATAACCTTCGAGTCCGACACCGAATTCAGCGGCGACCGAGCAGACCTGGAGAGAGAACTTTTGGAGTCACTCTCGAAGCAGTTGCAGGTAACCCCCGACGAGGTTAGCGTCGTTGACCCGGGGACTATCGAGCGGACTGAAGTTGGGAAAGTAAAACGGCTCTACGACCATCGGACGTTCGATACGGAGTGATACCGGTCGACGGAACGAGTCGTATACCGGTTGTCTTCTCTGAACGTTTATGAGGTACTGGCTGTAATTTCATAGCGGTACCGATGCAAACAGAGACGCGGATCTTGCGGCCACAGCAAGGATTCGTCAGGGGACGCTGGCGAGCAGAGTCATGTCGGCAGTGCGGCTCACAAAACAGAGTGCTGGAAGCAGGGGACGCAAACGATGTATGAAGGAGGGTTGCTAGTTCGCTTTCGAATTCACGGAGACACCTGCCCACTTGCAGAGGCAACCCAGAGCATTGACGTCCGAGTTGACGCCTGGCCAGAGTTGTGTCGGTCTGATTCTTACTCGATGTTGCAGTTTAACGCAACTGGTGAGACGGAAGAACTCGCACAGAGGCTCGACACGGACGACCGGATACGCTATCTGTACGTCGAACGCTGTGAGAATCACTACACGTATCGCTGTCTCTCGCGACAGCCGTGTATTCAACAGCAACTGTTCGATATCGGCTTCATGCCGAAATCCATCACCTATCAGCACGGAAATGAGATTTATCAGGGAGCAGTTGTCGGGACGAACAACCTTCGGGAGATGTTCGACGAGGCAAAAGAAGACGTTGGTGTGCAACTCGAGGGGATGCAACAGATTACGGAGACTGAGATAGAGAGGCAGACCCAGCAGTGGGACCTCACTCCGTCCCAAACTGAAGCGATTACAACCGCCCTCAGGAAAGGATATTTCGACATTCCACGCGATGCAAACGCAGCAGACGTCGCTTCGGAGCTGGGTATCAGTCAATCCGCATTTCTTCAGCGTATGCGCCGTGCACAGGAGCGTATCTTCAAACAACTGTTCGGTGCTGAGGCGAACCAGAACTGAGCGGTTATACGGATTATCGTACGTCACCATAGATTTCTCGCGGTACGTCGCAGCGAGAATCTCTGTACAGGTACGATAATCCGTATCGAGTCGTTCGGCACGGGTACTGATACTGGCAGGCGAAAATCTCACCGATTTCGTCCGTCAGTATGAGTATATAAAAGATTCACAAAGCCAGCCACGGTTATATACCCTCAGACAGGGGTGAGACAACTATGAACAATAATAACAAACAACACGCCAGTCGACGACGGGTGCTCGGTACCCTGGCAGCAGGTGGAGTGGGGGGCCTTACAGGGATGGCGGGGTGTGTCGGGTCACTTGACGACTCAGATGATGAAGCCGATGACGGTACGGATGACACCGGGATTGGTACCGTAACGTTCGGTGTACTCGAACCGCTGACAGGAGATTTCGCGGCGCTCGCCGAAGAGCGAGTTGACGGAACCGAACTCGCGATTGAACACATAAACGAGAGCGACGACTACGATTTCGAAATCGAGTACGAGGTGTACGACACACAGTTGAACGCCGAAGATGCTGTGCAAGCAGCGAGTTCAGCAGTCGACCGAGACGGTGCAGAGTATCTCACCGGCTGTATCTCGAGTTCAGTCGCACTTGCCATCAATGAAGTGGCACGTAGAGACGAGGTAATCTTTGCGCCCGCGGCAGCAGACGTCTCGATTACTGGGTCCAACTGCAACGAGTACGTGTTCAGACCAGCGTCCAACACTGCCCAGCTGGCCGAGGCGATGACGAGGTGGACAGTCGACGAACTTGGTGACAAGATTGTCTATCACATCGCAGACTATGCGTACGGACAGTCAGTGAAAGAGGAGTTCGAAACACGAATGGAGGCGCTGAGCGACAGCTATCAGGAGGTTCAGATGACTGCAACAGACCTGGGTGAACAGAACTACGACTCTGCACTCACACAGATACTGGATGTGGCTGACGAGGCTGACGCCCTCGTCGTTGGGATGACTGGTGGTGGACTGGTGAACTTCCTCACACAGGGATTAGAGCGTGGTCTTCACGACGAGATACCTATCGTGACTGAAACTGCCTCGTTTGCTCCTGTGCTAGCTGGCTCTGCTGAGGCCGCCTACGGCGTCTATACAGGCGTTCGATACGTTGCTGGCGAGGATATGGGTGATAATCAGGAGTTCGTTGCGGCATACGAAGACGAATACGGTGGACGACCGGATAATTTCGCCCGGGATGGCTACGAATCTGTTCGGATGCTCGCCAACGGTATTCAGGAGGCAGAAACTAGCGACCCCACTGTCGTCAAGGAGACGCTTCCTGAACTGGAACAGGAGACAACTCTCGGAACCAATACGTTCCGGGCATGCGACCAGCAGGCAATGAACAGGGTCTGGATGGGACAGGCAGTCGAACCTGAAGAGGGTGAGATTGCCGAAATTGACATTCTGTCCGAATTTACCGGTGAAGAAGCAATGCCGGAGTGTGAAGCGACCGGGTGTGAACTCGAATAATCGCTATCACACAATTTTTTGATGGTGCTGTTCATCTGCTCACACAGAGAGCCAATGACCGAGACACTCGAAGACATCGACCAGGTCGTATACGAACCCTCCACAGAGGTACTCGAAACCAGCAACGTCGCCCGGTTCATGACGAAACACGGTATCGAGAGCTTCGAGGAACTCTACGAGCGCTCGACAACCGAGATTGACGGCGTCGACGCGTCTGGGCTCGCGTGGTTCTGGGACGAGCTTGTCGAGCATCTCGGCCTGGAGTTCTACGAAGACTACGACGAGGTGCTCGACGACCCCGACGGACCACAGTTCACCGACTGGTACGTCGGTGGCAAGTTGAACATCGCACACAACGTCGTCGACCGCCACGCTCACCCGGACTCGCCCACGAGAAACAGGGTTGCCAGCATCTGGGAGGGCGAAGACGGCGAAGTTCGCGAACTCACCTACCACGAACTGCACCGACAGACCAACAGGGTTGCCAACGCGCTCGAAGAACGTGGTATCGAAACGGGGGATACCGTTGGGCTGTACATGCCGATGGTGCCGGAAGTGACCGCCATTCTCTATGGCTGTTTCAAAGTCGGTGCAATTGCGGTCCCGATATTTTCGGGCTTCGGCGTCGACGCCACGGCGACACGCATCGAGGACGCCGAGTGTTCCGTGCTCTTCACCGGAGACGGGTTCTACCGTCGCGGGGACGAAATCATACTCAAAGAAGCTGCAGACGACGCGATTGCAGAGGCTGGCCACGTCGAACACACAATCGTCTACGACCGACTCGGTGTCGACGTACCCTGGGACGACGAGCGTGACGAGTGGTGGGACGACGTAATCGCTTCACAGGACGACCGCTACGAGACGAAATCCTTGCCTTCGGACGCGGAGTCGATGTTGCTGTACTCCTCGGGGACGACAGGCAAGCCGAAAGGAATTGTCCACACGCACGCTGGCGGCCTGGTCCAGACAGCCAAAGAGCTCTACTTCTCGTTCGACCACCGACCTTCGGACCGGTTCTTCTGGGTATCCGACATCGGCTGGATGATGGGACCGTGGATGCTCATCGGCAACCACGTCTTCGGCGGCACCATCTTCATGTACGAGGGCGCACCGGACTACCCGAACCCCGACCGCTTCTGGGAGATGATAGACCGCCACAGTCTGAGTGTTTTCGGCATCTCGCCAACCGCAATCCGTGCGCTACAAAAACACGGCGACGAGTGGCTGGAGGGCCACGACCTGTCGACGCTCCGTCTGCTCGGGTCGACTGGTGAGCCCTGGGACCCCGAGTCGTGGCTGTGGTTCTACGAGAACGTCGGCAACGGTGAGATACCAATCATGAACATCTCCGGCGGAACAGAGATATTCGGCTGTTTCCTCCAGCCACTGCCTGTTCTGTCGCTCAAGCCCTGTACACTCGGTGGCCCAGCGCTCGGGATGGACATCGACATCGTGGATGCGCGTGGTGAGTCCATCGTCGACACGAACGAGCAGGGATATCTCGTCGCACGGTCGTCTGCTCCCTCGATGACCCGGTCGCTCTGGAGCGGTGACGAACGGTATCTCGAGGAGTACTGGGGTCGGTTCGAGGATATGTGGGACCACGGCGACTGGGCTCAGAAGGACGAAGACGGCTTCTGGTTCCTCCACGGCCGGTCTGACGACGTGCTCAACGTCGCTGGCCGGAAAGTTGGGCCAGCAGAGGTCGAGGGTGCGCTCATCGACCACGACGCGGTCAACGCGGCCGCAGCAGTCGGGGCTGCAGACGAAACGAAAGGAACTGCGGTCATTGCCTACGTCATCCTCGAACACGGTGTCGAGGAGAGCGAGGACCTCCGCGCTGAGTTACGCGAACACGTCGGTGAGGAACTCGGCAAGCCGTTCAAACCTCGTGAGGTGTTGTTCGTCGACGAGTTCCCCAAAACCCAGAGCGGGAAGATCGTTCGCCGCCTCATCCAGTCCGTCTACGACGGCGAGGAGATGGGCGATCTCTCGAGCATCGAAAACCCCGACGCACTCGCAGATATCGACGAGGCACGGTAGGTCTGCTCGTTGCCTGTTCCGCATGGGTGAGGAACGAATCTCTCCGGAAGCTATAAGTCATTATTACGATAATGATTATCGAGAGTATGATGTTCTACAACCGGGACGAAGAACTCGCTGCGCTCGCGTCTGCGTTCGAGTCTCCTGGGTCGGATATGGTGGTCGTCTACGGACGACGGCGGGTCGGGAAGACTGCGTTACTCAAAGAGTTCTGTGCTGATCGGTCTCACATCTACTTTTTGGCGGCGCAAGAAGCGGAAACTCGACAGCGCGAGAAGTTCGTCGAGCAGGTCGCAGAGTATTTCGACGAGCGCGTCCCACGAATTGACCGATGGGACGAAGCGTTCGAGTATCTCGGGGAGAAGATTCGTTCTGAAGCGGTCGTGGTCGTCATCGACGAGTTCCCGTACCTCGTCGAGGAGAACGCTTCTGTTCTCTCCTACCTGCAAGGGTTCGTCGACGAGCAACTGCAAGAAACCGACGCGATGCTGGTTCTCTGTGGGTCGAGTATCAGCACGATGGAGTCAGAGGTGCTTGGTCACGAGAGTCCACTGTACGGTCGACGGACCGCACAGCTCGATGTTCAGCCGTTCTCGTTCCAGCAGGCGTGTGAAGTCATCGCGTACGAGACCGCGGACGCAATTCGGTCCTACGCAATCACCGGTGGAACGCCGATGTATCTCGTGCTGTTCGACTACGAGCGCTCGCTCGCAGAGAACGTCAAGTCAGAGATACTGTCGCCGTCTGCGGTGTTGTACAACGAACCCGAGTTCTTGCTCCGGACCGAACTCCGGAATCCCGCTCGGTACATGAGCATTCTCGAAGCGGTCGCGCTGGGTCACACGACGCCGAACGAAATCTCGGGTGCAACAGGTATCGATTCGGGTCCGCTGTCGAAGTACCTGCAGACGCTTCGACGGCTTCGACTGCTCGAACGGGACATTCCCGTGACGGCGTCGAAAAAGAAGTCCAGGCGGTCGCGGTACCGCGTGGCAGACGAGTTTCTCCGATTCTGGTTTCGGTACGTCGAGCCAAACCGATCGAGTATCGAGGAAGCCCCCGAAATCGTTTACGACGGAACAATCACTCCAGACCTGCCAACACACGTCGCACGGACGTTCGAGGACGTGTGTCTGGAGGCGGTGTGGGCAGGGATTCGACAGGGTGAGATCGAGCCGTATTCTACCGCTGGTCGATGGTGGTACCGCGAGGACGAGATTGATATTGTCGGTCTCGCGCCGAACGATGACCGGATTCTCTTCGCCGAGTGCAAGTGGACGTCGGCTCCCGTCGGAGAGGCACTCGTCGAGCATCTTCGAGCGAAGGCATCGAACGTTCGCTGGGGAAGCGGTGACAGAGACGAACGCTTCGCGCTGTTTTCGAAAAGCGGGTTCGTCGATGGACTCGAAGCACAACTCGACGAGAACTGGACGCTGTGTACACTCACAGACATTGAGCAGCTTCTCATACCGACGGACAGGTAACAGAAACCGAAGCCATTATTCCCGAGCACGTTCGACTCAGTGACAATGTCGCGTCGATTCACTGTAACGCCGGCTCTCAGTTCTTCCGCTGTAGGGGCGCCTTTGCCCCATTAACACCACCTCCGTCGACGCACGCACCGTGTCCAACTACACCACGTTCCGTCAGAGACACTGCCGGAACTGACGAGCAACTCATGAGCGAGACACAGAACCCATCGAGTGAGGAACAGTCCACGAACGACACAGAACAGGACCTGAGCGGTGAGTACGATCCGAGAGCGGTCGAACCCGGGTGGCAGGACCGCTGGGTCTCCGAGGGAACCTACGCTTACCAGGGTGGTGCCGACACCCAGTACAGCATCGACACGCCGCCACCCACCGTCTCCGGCGATCTCCATATGGGGCACCTCTACGGCCTGACGCTCCAGGACTTCGTCGCCCGATTTCGCCGGATGGACGGCGACGACGTCTACTTCCCGTTCGGCTACGACGACAACGGCATCGCCTCCGAGCGTCTCACCGAGCGCGAACTGGGAATCAACCACAGCGACTACACCCGCCGGGAGTTCCAGGAGAAGTGCCGTGTGGTCTGTCGAGAGTACGAAGATTCGTTCACCAGTGACGTCCAGTCGCTGGCCATCTCGATAGACTGGAACGCCACGTACAAGACCATCGAGCCACGCGTCCAGCGAATCTCACAGCTGTCGTTTCTCGACCTCTACGAACAGGGTCGAGAGTACCGACGGCGAGCACCGACCATCTGGTGTCCTGACTGTGAGACTGCCATCTCACAGGTCGAACAGGAAGACGAACAGAAGGACACGACGTTCAACGACATCGCGTTCGAACTGCTCGAAACCGGGAACGAAAGCGACCCTGACCAGGAGACGTTCACCATCTCGACGACCCGGCCGGAACTCCTTCCGGCGTGTGTCTCGGTGTTCGTTCACCCCGACGACGATGAGAACCAGCATCTCGTCGGTGGCACTGCCCGCGTGCCGATTTTCGGACAGGAGGTTCCGATTCTCGAAGACGAGCGCGTCGACATGGAGACCGGCAGCGGTCTCGTGATGTGCTGTACGTTCGGTGACCAGACCGACATCGAGTGGTACCAGGCACACGACCTGGCGCTTCGCATCGCCATCGACGAGTCGGGCACCATGACCGACCTCGCCGGAGCGTACGAGGGCCTGAGCACACACGACGCCCGCGAGCGAATCCTCGCAGACCTCGACGAGAGCGGCGCGCTGTTAGAGTCGCGCGAACACACGCACGCAGTGCAGGTCCACGAACGCTGTCACCACGAGGTCGAGTATCTGGTCACCGAGCAGTGGTACGTCGAGATACTCGACAAAAAAGAGGAGTACCTCGAGGCTGGCCGCCAGATGAACTGGCATCCGGAGAAGATGTTCACCCGGTACAAAAACTGGATCGACGGGCTGGAATGGGACTGGTGTATCTCGCGCCAGCGAGACTCCGGGATTCCGTTTCCTGTCTGGTACTGTTCCGACTGCGACAACACGATTCTGGCCGACCGGGAGTCGCTGCCGGTCGACCCCATTGAGGACGAACCGCCGGTCGACATCTGTCCCGAGTGTGGCCACGACGAGTTCGCCCCTGAAGAGGACGTCTTCGATACGTGGGCCACGTCCTCGCTCACGCCGCTGGTCAACGCTGGGTGGGACTGGAACGACGAGACACGCGAGTTCGAGATGAGCCGTTCCGAACTGTACCCGATGAACCTGCGTCCGCAGGGCCACGACATCATCTCGTTCTGGCTGTTCCACACTCTCGTGAAGTGCTACGAACACACCGGGGAGGTGCCGTTCGAGGACGTCATCATCCACGGGATGGTACTCGATGAGAACCGCGAGGCGATGTCGAAATCCAAGGGGAACGTCATCCCGCCGAGTGACGTGATGGCGGAGTATCCCATCGACGCCACGCGCTACTGGACGGCCAGCGCCTCCATTGGGGACGACTTCCCGTTCCGCGAGAACGCGCTGGAGGCTGGTGAGCGCCTGCTCCAGAAGCTCTGGAATGCCTCACGGCTGGTCGACCAGTTGACTGCCGGTGTGGACCGTTCGATTGCCCAAGAGCAGATGCCAGGAGAGGAACTGGCGGACATCGACCGGTGGTTCCTGGCCCAGCTCGATGCGACTGTGGAGTCACTGACCGACCGATTCCGGTCCTACGAGTTCGCCAAAGCTCGGGACGAACTCCGGACGTTCTTCTGGTCGTCGTTCTGTGACGACTACCTCGAAATCGCCAAGCAGCGACTCGCAGACGGCTCCAGCGCGTCGACCGAGTTCGCGCTGTTGCGGGCACACCACACGTTCTTGAAGCTGTGGGCACCACTGTTGCCACACATCACCGAGGAGCTGTATCACCACCTGTACGACGCCGAGGAGTCCCTCCACCTGACGGAGTGGCCCGAGCCCGCAGGCTACGACGCCGACCTCGCTGCCGGTGAGACGGCGATGGAGGTCATCGGTGCGCTCCGACGCTACAAGACCGAGTCGGGGCTTGCACTGAACGAACCGCTCGATGAAGTCCACGTGTATGGCCACATTGGCGGGTTCGCGGACGCCATCGCCGACGTGATGCACGTCGGCCACATCGAGACGTTCGAGGACGAACCCGACATCACGACCGAAATCAGCGGCGTCGACCTCGAGTACTCGCTCGTCGGTCCGGCCTTCGGAAGCGATGTCGGCGCTATCGACAGCGCAATCGACGAGGGTGCGTTCGACGTCGTCGACGACCGACTGGTCGTCGCGGATGGAGAGTTCGAACTCGACGACGAGATGTTCGAACTCGAAAAATCCCGGACGTACTCCGGTGAGGGCGAACTGCTCGAAACTGACAGCGCAGTCGTCATCGTGAAATAGGACGGCTCTCGCAAGAACTGTCGTCGTGAGCACTCTTTTGTATCTCACATCAGTAAAAACAGCACTGATGGTCACAGTAGAGACCGGTGCCCGTCTCCACTTCGGGTTCCAGAACCTCTCGCTGGCTCACGACAGGCTCTACGGTGGTATCGGGGTCGCAGTCGATGCGCCCCGCATCACCATTGCTGTCGAACCAGCAAACGACATCCACTGTGAGGATAGCGAGGTGAGACCGTATCTGACGGCTGCTGTCGAGGCGCTGGATGTACCTGGTGTGACAATCGACGTCATCGATCGATACGACCGCCACGTCGGACTCGGCAGCGGAACGCAACTCGCGCTGGCGTGTCTCCTTGGAACTGCAAGGGCGTACGACCAGGACATCGAGGTGAGAGCGTTGACCCCACAGCTCGGTCGAGGCGGCCGAAGCGGCGTCGGCGTCGCCACGTTCGAGGCGGGAGGGTTCGTCGTCGATACAGGTCATCGGAGCGAACGCTTCACCAGTCGACTGCCAGAGCCCGGAGAGTGGACCGTTCCGAAACCACTCTTTCAGCACTCACTCCCCGAGAACTGGCGGTTCGTCCTGCTCACACCCACTGATTCACCGGGTCGGGCAGGCGAGAACGAACAGGAGAGCATGCAGTCGGTCGTCGAGCGCGCAGACCCGACGGTTGCAGACGACATTGCGATGGATCTCACCCGCCGACTTCTCCCTGCCGTTGTCGAAACGGATCTGGATAGGTTTGCGAGGGCCATCGAGCGAATCGGACGACTCAACGGAACCTGGTACGCTGACGAACAGGGTGGACTGTTTCGGCCGCCTGCGGGGACGCTCATCGAAGCGTTGCGTGGCAGTCCTGCTATCTACGGCACCGGACAGTCGTCGTGGGGACCGACCGTCTACGGGGTCACCGACGCCGAGAACGCTGATGCAGCGAGAGACGCCGCCGAGACTGCTCTGGAAGAGGCAGCAATCAGGGGAACTGTCCGGGTTGTCGCTCCCAGAAACACTGGTGCCAGTGTCGACGTCAGGTAACCGTTTGGATGCACTGTTAGGAGAATCCAACCCGCTTCTCGTGTCGAGCCAATTCATCGTACCTCAACAGAGATTATCGCTGCGACGTATCGCGAGAAATCTCTGATGAGGTCCGATACTCCCTATCAGTTCGACTGGGCGCTCTCTTGTGCGTTTCCGACCCGTGATTTCGGTTGGGTATCAGATTGCGTCGGTAAGAATTTCGTCAGTGCGACCAGCACAGTCAGTACGATGGGGATGCCCACAAATGCTGCCCACAACGAAACCCAATCTGCAACCGCGCCGACGGCAACCGGTCCAACTGCCCCACCGCCAATGTAGAGCGTTCTCACGATGCCGAACCCACTCCCCTGTACAGTTACCGGGAACACAGATACCAGGTACGAAAGTCCTGGTGGGAGACAGCCGAGCACGGCACTGGCCAGGATCACGCCAACTCCGAGAAGAACGAGCTCATCAGCCGCCAGGATTAGCACCACCCCAGGAATCGAGAGAGCGGCAAAGAACCCAATGGTCTCTGCAGGCCCACGGCGATCCGCCAGTATTCCCGAACAGAGCTGCATGAACAGTCCGCTGGCAAAGAACAGCCCGAACAACATCGCCCCGTGAGTCGTCGAGAGACCAGCAACATCGGTAAAAAACGTCGGAAGAAAGCCAGTTAGAATCTGAAAGACGAGCATCACCCCGAGCATCGTGAGCGTTCCCAACAGCGGTGCCCGCGCCAAAAGTGCGCGGACCGAATCACGAACAATCGTTGTCAGCCCGTCTTCGACCGGTTCCGAGTGGCGACTCGGCACGGTAATCCCTGCTCCCACCGCGACAAGCATGAGCAGCGGCACCAGCATACCGAGACCAAACCGCCAGCCGACCCATCCCATCAAGACACCTGCAATCACTGGCAACACCGCGTTGCCTAGTGTCCCAGCCCCTTGACTGATAGCCACGGCTGTCGATTGAACGCGTGGATAGGCATTGACCAGCACAGCGACTCGGCTCGGTCCCATCACCCCTGTGCCAGCACCCATCACGAGCGTTCCCATCACGAAGAGTGCGAACACGTTGCTGGTGAACAGCACGGCGATACCCGCGGCAGTGACACACAGCCCAGTCACGATTGCGAATCGGTCACTCCGTACATCGGCAAGCAGCCCACCCGGGAATTGCATCAGTGCGTACGCTCCCCAGACAGCACCAACGAGTGCTCCCACTACAGTATATCCGAATCCGAATTCTGCCTGTATTCCTGGCATGACGGCGGGATAGACAATGCGGGCACCAATCGTCAGTAGCCACGCTAGGGAGACGACGAGCAACACTGATCCGGCCCGTCCGCCGAATGCATCGCGCCACGGATGGGTACCTTCACTTTCCACAGATATCGATGGTTCGGGAATCTAATATAAGGACCCATCGTGTCCCATCTCTGAAACCAGGATACAGCCGGGTGAACACTCACGTCTGTTCGTCCACCACCAGTTCGTCGAGTTTCTCGAAATACCTCGGACGGGGAACCTGGTACAGCTCGCGGTAGTCGACGTCACCTCCCGCGAACTGAGTTGCGAGTTCGACGGCCCCTCTCTCGGCGTCCTCCCGGCTGTCGTAGCGTCTCTCGTCGTCACTGACGTCGGGTTCGAGGTAGAGAGTCACGTACCACGGGTCTCCGGGATTCGGTACGTCACGACCGGGACGACGGCCACGCCGTCCTTTCGTGACGTAAATCGTCGGAAGACACGCTGGCGGGAACTCGTGGCTGTCGAAGATGTCCGGTCTGAACGTGAGAACTGCCTTCGTCGACTCGACACTCCATACCTCCCAGCCGTCTGCGAGTCCGTCGAACTCCATACGAACTCCTTTGAGTGGCGGCAATATATAGGGATTCTTGTACGTCATCAGAGATGCCTCGCCGCAGGTCGTGGCGAGAGTCTCTGTACAGGTCCGATACTCCGTATAAACGCTACAGTCGAGCAGTGTCCTGCGCTTTCGAATGTGTACTATATAAATGCGAGAATGATACGGTTTGACAGATAATCTGAACGAGCTTTCTGTAAGGTACTTACGATTAATTCACCACTCGTATAAGGGGTATAATTACCTTACGATAGGGAAATTTATATAGGTGGAAAAAACCTATAGTAAAAGCATGCTGAATGTGCCGCCAACGCGAGGTCCCACGAACACGGAGGAAACCAGACAATGAATGAACAGGAACCGACGCTACAATCGTTGAGTGAGGAGTACAGACAGACGATTCCGGGCGACCTTCGAAAGCCGCGGTCGTTCGACTGGTATCTACGAGAGCTATACACAGAGCCACACATCGCACGGAGTGCCCACCAGCGCGTCGCCGATATGTTCGACTTCTACGGGACGGAGTACGACGAATCACTCGGTGTGGTGGAGTACAAACTCGCCTCGAAGGACCCTGTCAACGACGGTGAGAACACGTTCTACGGACACATCATCCACGAAGCAATCCACGAGTTCGTGAACAAGGTCAAATCCGGAGCGCGCGGACTCGGACCTGAGCGCCGGATTCTGCTGTTGCTCGGTCCGGTTGGGTCAGGGAAGTCTGATTTCGACTCGCAGGTTCGACGGTACTTCGAGGACTACACCAGCCGTGACGAGGGTCGGATGTACACGTTCCGCTGGCGGAACCTCTGTGATGTCATCCACGACCAGGACCCGGCCGACGACGTCGTCCAGTCACCGATGAATCAGGACCCAATTGTGCTGTTGCCACAGCGCCAGCGACAGGGCATCATCGACGACATCAACGAACGACTCGATGCGCCATACACCATCCGGAACGAGCAGGCGCTCGACCCTGCCAGCGAGTTCTACATGGACAGACTGCTCGCACACTACGACGACGACCTGGAGGCTGTTCTCGAGAATCACGTCGAGGTCGTTCGACTGCTGGCCGACGAGAACAAGCGTCAGGCCATCGAGACGTTCGAGCCAAAAGACAAGAAGAACCAGGACGAGACCGAACTCACAGGTGACGTCAACTACTCGAAAATCGCCATCTACGGGGAGTCCGACCCCCGGGCGTTCGACTACTCAGGTGCGTTCTGTAACGCGAACCGGGGAATCTTCTCGGGCGAGGAGTTGCTCAAACTCCAGCGGGAGTTCCTGTACGACTTCCTGCACGCGACACAGGAGCAGACGATAAAACCGAAGAACAACCCGCGAATCGACATCGACCAGGTCATCGTCGGGCGGACGAACATGCCGGAGTACCGGGACAAAAAAGGCGACGAGAAGATGGAGGCGTTCAACGACCGGACCAAACGAATCGACTTCCCGTACGTGCTCTCGTACGAACACGAGGCGGACATCTACCGAAAGATGCTGCGCAACGCAGACGTGCCTGACATCCGAGTCGAGCCACACACCCTGGAGATGGCGGGATTATTCGGTGTGTTGACGCGCATCGAAGAACCAGACGGCAGTATCGGCCTGCTCCAGAAGGCGAAGGCCTACAACGGCGAAATCGACGAGGCCGAAGACGTCGACGTGAAAAAGCTCCGCGAGGAGGCACAGGAGAAAGTCGACATCGGTGAAGGGATGGACGGGGTGTCGCCACGCTTCATCGGCGACGAAATCGCAGAGGCCATCATGGACTCGATGCACCGGTCACGGACGTTCCTCTCACCGCTGACGACGTTCAACCATCTCGAAGGAAACCTGGAGAACCACGGCTCAATCTCGGCGGACCTGTTCGACACCTACTACCGCTATCTCGAATTCGTGCGTGAGGAGTACAGAGAGCGCGCAATCGAAGACGTCAGACACGCACTGGCGTACGACGTCGACGAGATTCAGCGCCAGGGCGAGAAGTACATGGACCACGTGATGGCGTACATCGACGACGACACCGTCGAGGACGAACTGACGGGCCGGGAGCAGCAACCCGACGAGCAGTTCCTCCGGGCGGTCGAGGAGAAACTCGACCTGCCTGCGGACCGGAAAGACGACTTCCGCCAGGAGGTGGCCAACTGGGTCTCGCGGCGGGCACGCGAAGGGTCGTCGTTCGACCCACAGGACAACGACCGGCTCCGGCGGGCACTCGAACGCAAACTCTGGGAGGACAAAAAGCACAACATCAACTTCTCGGCGCTGGTGACCAGCGGCGACATGGACGAGAACGAGCGAAACGAGTGGATCGACGCGCTCATCGACCAGGGCTACTCCGAGGAGGGGGCCAAAGAGGTGCTCGAGTTCGCAGGCGCAGAGGTCGCAAAGAGCGAACTGGAGGAGACCTGATGAACACGAGCGGAGGTGATCCGTATGGCTGACCGACACGAGGGTGACCGCTTCGGT
>PUMG01000205.1 GCA_003551265.1 Halovenus sp. | reverse complement strand
GTTCGGCCGTTCCATCGTCTCGCCCCCTTCCTCCCCGTGCCCGCGCACGGGTCTATCGCTTCCCGCCCGCGCTGCTTTACCTGCCTCTTGCGTTTACGCCCCACGCCACGTTGCAATCACCACGTCGGCCCGGGGCTGGTCCCGGTCCACGCCGGCAATCTCCGAGCCGTCCAGCCGCTTGACGAGCGCGTCATCCTCCAGCACACCGGCGGCCTCCAGAATATCGCAGGTGGCCTGCAGGAGGCCCATCAAATCCGGCCAGCTCCTGCGGTTTGGCATGTAGTACCTGGCCGTAAGCTTTACCGGC
This sequence comes from Halovenus sp., assembly GCA_003551265.1. Taxonomy (GTDB): domain Archaea; phylum Halobacteriota; class Halobacteria; order Halobacteriales; family Haloarculaceae; genus Halovenus. The sequence continues at coordinate 5,565 of PUMG01000205.1, read as the reverse complement.
TCCGCAAAGGTCGGCCCGCGGTAGCCTTTGAGCCGCCACAGGCACTCGTCCGCATACAGGCGGTAGGGCTCCGACTGGATGACCATCGGCTTCCCGCTGCCGCGGTTGTAGACGATCCGCTGGCTGTTCTTTTTCGTAATGGGCCGGCCCGGCAGCGATAGTTCGGCCTTCGTCAACGGCGTCACCTCCCGTACGCTCCTTCGTTTCACCCCTCTCCTTCACCCGGAGGTGGGCCGCCCGACCAACACGACCACCTTCCGCGGCCATCACCGGCTGCGCTTCCGGTGGTCCTCGCCGTCGATGGCGACCCCCGCACACATGTCCCAGATCCGGCTCATGGCCGCCCCGCCGATCTTCTCCTGCAGGGCTTCGGGGGCGAGGTTGCTCGTAAAGACGGTGGGGAGCTCCTGCTCGTAGCGGTAGTTGATCAACAGGAACCGCTGCTCCCACACCCAGTCCGAGTTCTTCTCCTGGCCCAAATCGTCGAGGAGCAAAAGCGGCACATCGCAGCACTCCAAAAGCGGGTCCGCCGCGTCGCGCTGGCCCCGGATCGCACTCCGCGCCTCAGCCAAGAGCGCCGGCACGGTGCGGAAGCGGACCCGGCACCGGTCCGCGAGGCTCGCGGCCACCGCCACCGCCAGGTGGGTCTTTCCCACCCCGTAGGCCCCCAGCAGAAAGAGCCCCCGCTTCGTCTCCCCCGCCCGGAAGCCTTCGGCAAAGGAGCGGCAGCGGTCCAGGGCCTTCGCCTGGCTCTCATTTTTCGGCACAAAGGTCGCAAAGCGGCAGTCCCGGAACCGGGGCGGGATCCCCGCCTTCCGGAGGGCGATGGTGTGCTGCCGCTCCCGCCAGGCCCCGCATACTTCGCGCTCCCACTGCCACGCTTCGGCGTCAAAGCCGGTGATCGCTTCGCCCGGCCCGTAAAGCGACCACGCCTCCACCCCGTCACAGCCGCTCCCCCCGCTGCAGCGCCGGCAGCGCAGCAGGCGCTTTTCCGCCCATGCGGGGTTGGGAACCGGTCGTTTGGGATCCCGCCCGGCAGGCAGCAGGGCGGCGGCCAGCGGGAACTCACTGGAAAAATCCTGCATACTCCCCCCGCTGGTAGTCCTCGGCCGTTTTTTCTTCCACGCCTCGATACTCGTCGGCAAGCTTTCCATGCTGGCGATCCCTCCTCATCTGGTTTTCGAGCCGCACCACCTGCTCCCGGAACTTCGCCGCCGAAAGGATATTCGCGGACCAAAAGTCGTGGTCCTGGCACCAGTCGATCAGGGTCCGGATCTCGTGCCACGAATACCCCTGCCCCTCGCCCCCCGGCGGCCCCAGGCGGTGCAGCCGGTCCATGGCCGTGGCCCACGCTCGCATTGTCTGGTCGGTGGGGTCCTTGTTGGGGACACGGGCCCGGGGGTTGTTGTCCAGGATCTTCTCCGCCAGGTAGCGGGCCGCGCCGTAGGGCTTGGAGCCCTCGGGGTACTTCGGACCTTCCGCTTCGGCCTTTGGCTCTTGACGGCCGGGGTCTTTGCTTTTTTCGGGGGTCTCGTTTTCCGAATCGGGCGGCGGGGCAGGGCTCCCCCCGGAGTCCTGACGTGTTGTTTTATTCTCTTTACTTCCCTTCCCTTCTCTTCCCTTCTCTTCTGGGCCGGACGCTTCTGGGTCGTGTCCTTCCTCTGTCCTGGACGCGTCCTGGACAGGGTCTTCCTCCTTCAGGTCGTGTCCCGAACCGTTCTCGACCAGGGCATAGAAGTACTTGTGCCGCTGGCTGCCGTACTCTTTTTCGCCGTGCCACTCGATCCAGTCCGGCAGGGGTACCGTCGGCGGTGAGGGCTTCTGCAGCGTCTGGTGCTTGTGAAAGTTCTTAAGCCACCCGTACCGCTTGCCCTCAACCTCGTAGGCGATGACCTTCCCCAGATCCAGCAGCGTCGCCAGGTAGCCCTCGATATCCTCCGGGGTGATCGCATCGCCCGGAAAGATCTTCATTTTAAGGAGCAGGGTGTTCATTTCAAAGCAGCCCGAGTCGTCGGCCACACACCACAGGCCCTGGTAAAACAGACGGCCGTAAGCGTCAAAGTGTGCCACGAGGTCGGGATCGGTGAAAAAGTCCGGGTTCAGCATCCGTTTTCGCAAGACTACCACCCCAAAGGTAAGGAATGCCGGGGCTGCCCGGCCCGTTTCCCGAAGGACCGGGTGTTCCCCGTATGAAGCGCGCCCTTTTCTTTAGTCGTTCGGCTCGCCCGCGGGCTCCTGGGCTGCCTTATGCGGGCCCTCCGCCTGGTTCTCCTCCCCCGCTTCTTCGTCTTCTTCACGGTCGGAGTCGACGTCGATATACGGCGCCTCTTCGGCGATCTCCGTAAGGGTCCGGGGCTCGGCCTCCTCCTCCACGCCCTGCATCAGCTCGACCGAGACCGGCAGGTACTTGAACATGCGCCGGATGACCGTCTTTTTGGCCATTTCCACGTAGTCCGTCTGCCAGGGACCGCTGTTCGCCGCCGCCGACCGCTGCCGCCGCTTTTCGATCTCCTCCACCGGCATAAAGTCGAACTGGTACCCGCCGCCGGGGAATTTGGCCACCGCGTAAGCGCCGATGATCGCGCCCCGGTCCTCAAGGGCCGGCCTGTGCTCGAGCTTCGGCTCCAGGCCCAGCTCGTAGGCAAAGTCGTCGTGTTCGCGGACCTCGTGGGCGTAGATGCTTTCGATGTTCCCGGAGCGGCGGGCCAGCTCGATCATGCCGCGGTAGCCGATAAGGAAGGTGGCTTCCTTCTTGTAGGGGATGATGTAGCAGTGGCCCAGGATGTTGGGCTCAAGGCCCAGCTGGGCGGCCTGCATGACCGCCCCCATGAGGCTCGGCAGCTTGCAGTTGAGGAGCTTCGGCGTGGTGCGGATCGTGGTCAGGGCGATCCGCGCCAGGCGGTCCGCGTCGAGGTGCTTGGGTAGCGCCCGCTCGATCTGGGGCTTCATCTTCTCCAGGTACTGGTAGACCGTCTGCGCCGGGTCGCTGCCCGCGGCAGCCGGGGGCTTGGTCCCTTTCCCGTTGGCCTTTTCGGCCAGCTTGTCCTTCAGCTCGTTGTGCTTAGCCATGGATAGAAAACCTCCTGTAGGAAGACTGGTAGCTGCACGCTTCGGCGACCTCCGGGTACTCTCGCTTGAGCTTCTTGGTATCGGTCCGGGACGAGGTGATCTGCTGCCACCGGACCACCGGTTCGCCCTCCAGCAGCCCGACCTCGTGGTCCCCGAGCAGGTCCTTCAGCCTGTTTTCGGCCTCTTTGCGCCTGGCGGCGGCCGCGTCCTCCTTCTTTTTCCAGCGCTCCCGCGCCGCGATGAGCTCCCGCGCCGCGGGCGGGAGGACGGTCCTGCTCTCCGGCTCGGCCTCGGGATACAGGGCCTTCAGAAACTCCGAGGCGGCCTCGGACCCGTCCAGCGCCGGCGGCGTTTGGGCGAGGACGTGGTGGTGCCAGAAGTCGCGCTCGATCTGGATCAGGTGTGCGAGGAGCTCCTCGTCGCGCTCGACCTTCTGCCAGCGGAAGGTGTTGCCGCCGATGAGCACCGCCACATAGGCGTAGGGGGCCCCGCAGACGGCGATGTAGTGGTGGACCTGGATGGCGTAGGCGTCCGGGAGCGCCGCGCCCTCCCACTCGTCCTTCAGCCACGCGGAGGTGGTCTTGCACTCAAGCGGGATGATGCCCCCGGCTTCTCCCACCACCCGGCGGTCGATGTTGGCGATCATAAACTCGTGCTCCGGGTGCTGGAGGATCGCGTTCCGCCGCCAGACCTTCTTTTCGGTCCGGCGCTGGAACTCTTCGGCCACGAGATCCTCAAGCTGCCGGCCCCAGTACATGGCTTCGTTGTCCTCATCCCCGGCATCGAGCTCTCCCAGTTTGTCCAGATAGACCTCCATTTGCGACCGGTACCGGTTGAGGCCGGCAATGGCGGCCGCATCGGAGCCGCCGATCCCCTTCCTGCGCTCTGCAAGCCACGCTTCGCGGGACATGCCCGCGGTTTCGGTCAGCACCTTGGCCATGGAATGTCACCCTCCTCCTGTTGCCCCCCGCCCTTAGCTGTGCTATACTAAGGGCGAGGGGAATGTAAGCGTCCCTCAGTTCTTGTGCCGCTCTGCTGCCCGAACAGCAGGGCGTTTTTCTTTTGTCCCCTCGTTGGGCCTGCTCGCTTCCTCTTCCGCCGCCTTCCCGTCCCGGATGCACCGGAGGAAGGCCCAGAGGACCCAGGCCAAAACGAACCCCTGCAGGACCCAGCCGGCCTTTGCCAGTTCGCTCACCTCGCTCATCGCGCCACGACCCCCCCTCCCTTTTTGCTGATGTAGCCGCGCTCCACGTACTTCTGCCGGTTGATCCGGTTCCTCTTTTGGATATCGCAGCCGAACTCGTGGGCCGCCAGGTCCACGTTGGCGCTCACGTGGTGACAGTCGCCGACCTGCCCCAGCATGTGGTCGATGGCCTCCTTCTCCGTTTCCGAGCAGCTCGTCCAATCGGTGAGGTTGTGGGCAAAGGCCAGGACCTGCTCGATCGCCTCCGCCGCCTCCCGATACTCCTGCTTGGCCTTGGACAGCGTGATGTAGAAGTCCAGCCGCACCCGGTCGAAGAGCAGCGGTTCGGTCGTCGTCCCCATCGCCAGCAGGGTCAGGACCATACTGTCCAGCGCCTCGGCCAAAAGCTGCAGGTCGTCGCGGGTGATGGGCTTCCCGTTTTCTACCTTGCTGATATGGGTGCGGTCAAAGCCCACCTCGGCGGCCAGCCTGGCCTGGGTCCACCCCCTCTTTTTCCGCTCGTTTCGCACCAGCGATCCCAGGGGCTTCACATTGTACCCCACCTTTCTCTGGTTTGACACACTCTACGGGTAGTACGTGCATAAATCGGGTGGTACACTTAGGATAGAGAGACGAGCGTGTCGTCCTCCCAGCCGGGCTGCTTCTCCGGGTCGTTTCTGACGTCTTCGCGCTGGGCCATGCGGTTTAGGTACTGGTCGAGCGCCCGGCGCGGATAGACGATCCGCTTGGGGGAAATCCGGAGGTGGGGGAGCCTGTTCTGGCGGGTGAGTTCCCGCAGCTTCCAGAGGCTGATGCCGATATATTCGGCGGCCTCCGGAGCACTCATGACGGGCTTATTATAGTGCTCCAGCTGCTTTTCCAGATCTGCGATCCGCTCCTCTATCTGCTTCATGTCAGCGCTCACACCGTCACCCCCTTCTGCTCAAGGTGAAACTTCTCTGCATCAAGCACCACTTCGATCTCGCATTCCTTGCAGTAGGTGCTACCCCACCAACCGGGGCGGATCTCGAAAGGCCAGCCACAACGCTTACACACCTTTTCACGGTCTGGGCTCATATCGCACACTCCTTTTCTTCGTCGGCCCCGCTGCTGGGAGGGCCTCCCTGTTTGTGATGTCCGCACTACCACCGACACAATGCCTGAGCCTGTCCAGGTCGCAGCTTAAGGTGTAGGAACCGCAACGCTCACAGTGTTTGGCGTACATTCTTCCATCTGACGAGCATACAGCACTTACACTGTTCTCACCCCCTTACTCTCGTCCACCAGGGCAGAACAGAGCAACAAGCCTTTTC
>PUMG01000016.1 GCA_003551265.1 Halovenus sp. | reverse complement strand
GCCGTCGAGGTCAGAACTGAACTGGGTCCTGGTGGTGGCACGGCGTGGGTGTATCAGGACTCCTATCTCGTGACCAACGAACACGTCATCGCCGAGAGCGATGACCCCTACGTCTGGTTCATCGACATCGGATGGCGCGAAGCGACAGTCGTCGGTGAGGACATCCACAGCGACCTCGCAGTACTCGAAGTCGAGGAGAAACCAGACAGCGCAACAGCCCTGCCCGTCGTCGACGAGCCAAAAGCCGTCGGGACCCCCGTCGCTGCCGTGGGCAACCCCTTCGATTTGACCGGGTCGTTCACCACCGGCGTTATCAGCGGCCGAAATCGGAACATTCAGGTCCCAGGGCGCGATTTCAGCATCGCCGACGGCATCCAGACCGACGCAGCTCTCAACCCGGGCAACAGCGGCGGCCCGCTGGTCACCTACGACGGCGAAGTTGTCGGCGTCGTCAGCGCCGGACAGGGTGAGAACGTCGGCTTTGCCATCTCCGCAGCGATGGTCAACAACGTCGTCCCCGAACTCATCGAACACGGCGAGTACGAACACTCACACATGGGTATCCGCCTGGTCGACGTCAGACCGGCACTCATCGAGGCGAACGATCTACCAGTGGCCTGGGGCGTGTACGTCCACGATGTCGTCGAGGGTGAGGCCGCCGACGGCGTTCTGCAGGGGTCGACTGACGAGGAGTTCGTCGACGGGCAGGAGGTGCTCATCGGCGGTGACGTCATCGTCCGTATGGAGGACTGGGACATCCAGGACCAGGAACGGCTCTCGGCGTTTCTCGCGCTCGAAACCAGCCCCGGTGACACCATAGAGGTCGAAATCGTTCGCGACGGCGAACGCGAAATCGTCGAACTGACGCTCGGAAACAGACCTGACATCAACGACCCAATTCCGTAATCGAATCCGACAGCGAGGACGCGACGCGATTTCAGAATCGACTCGTTTTATACTGCCTCGGTCGAGCCATCGGATGTGTCGAACAGTTCCAGACCGCCCCGGAGTGCGCGAGTCGTACTCGTACTGGGTATCGTTTCGGGGCTCGCACCCATCGCGGCGACACCAGTCGTGGGACCCGAACAGTTGATGCTCGCGTCGGACGTCTACTTCTATGCTGCAGAGGCGCTGCTCTCGGGAGAGGATATCTACGAGGTGACACCGCCGGATCGTCCCGGATTTCACTACATCTACCCGCCTGTCGTCGTGTTCGCGTTCGTTCCACACGCGCTCCTCAACAGCCCGGTCGCCGCCTACGCGCTCCAGACTGTGTTGAACCTCGCGTTCGCTGTCGGTATCGCGGCGCTACTCTGGCGGGCGCTCTCACGGCGTGGTGTGTCGCTCAGCCGTCTCGATGCCGGGCTGTTTTTCGGGTTCGCACTGTGTTCTGCCCACAGCGCAATCTCTCTCATCAACGGGCAGGTGAACATCCCGCTCGCGTTCGCATTCGCGCTCGGACTCGACGCACTGGACCAGCGCCGACAGCGACTCGCTGGCTTCGCGTTTGCCGCAGCAGCACTCGTGAAAGTGTTCCCTGCCGTACTCGGCCTGTGGTTGCTCCGCCGCCGTGCCTGGCAGGGCGTCGGTGTCGCCGTCGCGACCGGCATCACCGGTATACTGCTTGGCCTGTTCGCGCTGGGACCCGACGTAACCATCACGTACTTCACGGAGGTACTTACCGGGCGCTACGACGGTTTCGACGGCGCTCCCGAGCCAACACGCTCCAGAGACGGTCTTCAGCGACAGCTCGCAGCGCTCTTCGGTCTCGGCCCGCCGTATCTCACGCCGCTCGCGGCCGCGTTGCTTGCACCGGTCCTCGCCTCCCTCTACCTCGACATCGAGACCGACAGCCAGCAGCAGGCGGCGGCTCTCGGTACCATCCTCGTCACGCTGCTGTTTTTCCCGCTCCAGCGTCTCTACATGGTGCTTCTCGTCTTCCCGTTTGTTCTCTTGCTGTATCGTCTCCCACCGGGCCGTCCACGAACGTTGCTTGTCGTCGGAGCGCTCGTCTCGTTCGTTCGTATCGATTTCACACTCGCTGAAGTGGCTCTCACGACAGTACCGCTTCCCGCTGTGCTCGAATCTGTGCTCCTCTCAGGTGCCGAACGATTCTTTCAGGTGATACTGCCGCCCACGCTCGGCATGTGGCTGTTGCTCGCGGCGTGTGTGCTGGTCCAGTACGAGTCGAAGCGATTGTGATATTGACCTGGCAGAGACAGTCCGTTCACAGGTCGAGTTCCTGTTTCAGATAGAGCCCAACCCAGCCACCGACCGCGCTCAACAGCACCACGTACAGGAGTCCAGTGACGAACACCAGGAGGAAGAAGACGAAGCCGAGACCGCCAATCAACGCCGAGGCACTCGCACCGCCACCGATGAAGAATATCAACAGCACGTTCCCGATGAACATGAGCAACAGAACCACCGGAATCAGTGCGAGAAACCCGGAGATTGCGCCGACTTTGAGTGCATCTTGTGCATCGCCACCCTCCAGATATCCGCTGACTGCGCCGCCAACGAGCGGAGAGAAGGGGAGCACCGACACAGTCACGACTGTGACGACCGCTCCAATCAGTGCGTTCACGAACGTGTTGCCTTCGCTCATACACACATTGACGACACCGGAACAGATAGGCGTTTACCACGCTCTCTCTGGGAGAGACAAAAGCGTTCAGATAGCGCTCTCGAACTCGTCGAGAGAGTAGACGGGGTCTGCACCGCGGCGGTCGAGCGTCTCATTGGCAAGCAGCCAGTAGACGACCGACAGCGCCTTGCGACCCTTGTTGTTCGTCGGGATGACGAGGTCGACGTTGCTCGTGGTGTTGTTCGAGTCACACATCGCGATGACTGGAATACCCACTGTTATAGCCTCTTTGACTGCCTGTGCGTCACCGATGGGGTCAGTCACGACGACCACGTCCGGCTCGATGTAGCCAGCGTACTTCGGGTTGGTCAGCGTCCCCGGAATGAAACGTCCCGTTCGGGCGCGTGCACCGACAGCATCGGCGAACTTCTCGGCCGGGAATCGACCGTACTGGCGCGAAGATGCCACGAGAATCTGCTCCGGCTCGTAGTTCGACAGGAAGCTGGCAGCCGTCCGGATTCGACTGTCCGTCATCGAGACGTCAAGCACGTACAGCCCATCCGTCCGGACGCGGTGGATGAACCGCTCCATGTCTGCCGTCTTCTGCTGTGTCCCGATGTGAACTCCGGAACCACGGTAATCTTCGACGGGAATCAGGAGGTCGACCTCCTCGTCGGACATGACGTCTTCGTCGAACGACTCTTCCTCGGCTTCTGCGTCACCGACAGGTGCCTGTGGTGCTTCCTCGAAGGTTGCCTCTTCGGGTTCGTCAAACGAGGCGGTCTCCTCGAGTGAGTCCTCCTCGGTGTCGTCTGGTTCGGCCGTGGTCTCGTCGACCTCGGCGGACTGTTCCTCGTCGGTCACTGTCTCGTCTACGTCCTCGTCTGTCGCTCCCGTCTCTTCGGGGTCGACGTCGGATTCGGACGCATCGAGACCGTCGTTTTCGTTTCCGCTCATGCGTTTTGCTCGATTCTTATGAGTTCGTTTAGCTTCGCCGTCCGCTCGCCGCCGACGGCCCCTGTTTTGATGTAGGGGGCCGCCGTCGCCACGGCGAGGTGGGCGATTGTCGTGTCTTCTGTCTCTCCGCTTCGATGCGAAATGACCGGGTCGTATCCGTTTTTCTGTGCCAGCTCGACTGCGTCGACGGTGTCCGAGAGCGTCCCAATCTGGTTCGGCTTGATCAGGATGCTGTTCCCTGCACCCATCTCGATGCCCTGGGCCAGCCTGTCGACGTTCGTCACGAACAGGTCGTCACCGCAGACGAGTGTTCGACTACCGACGCGCTCGGTCAACGTCGCAAAGCCCTCGAAGTCGTCCTCGTCGAGCGGGTCTTCGACGTAGACGAGGTCGTACTCCTCGACCAACTTGGCCATGTACTCGATCTGCTCGTCTGTATCGCGCGTCTTCTCGCCGTAGTGATACGCTCCCGAGTCGGCGTCGTATAGTTCCGAAGCTGCGACATCGAGTCCAAGCCGTATCTCGAAGCCGACGTCGTTCTCGACGGCCGCGATAGCCTCGGCGGCAATCTCGAACGCCGCGCTGTCGGCAATCGAGGGTGCCCACGCGCCTTCGTCGCCTTTGCCGCAGGCGAAGCCGCGGTCGTCGAGCAGGTCTGCAACCGTGCCGTGGACAGCAGCGTTCGCAAACACAGCCTCCTCGACTGACGGTGCGCCAACTGGAATCGAGAGGAACTCCTGAATGTCGGTCGCATCCGCAGCGTGTTCACCGCCGCCGATGACGTTACCCAGTGGGACCGGGAAGGTATCGCCCCGGAACGTCCCTCCGAGGTGCTGGAACAGCGGCGCGCCGAGCACGTCCGCGGCTGCCTTCGCAGTAGCCATCGAAATCGCGACGGCGCTGTTCGCACCAATTTTGGAAAAGTCGCTCGTACCGTCGGCCGCGTGTAGCGCGCTGTCGACGTCGCGCTGGTTACCGGCGTACACCTCGCCGACGAGTCTCGGAACCGCGCGCTCTCGTGCACTGGCAATCGCTTCGCCAACCGGCCGTTCGATTGCCTCGTACTCACCAGTACTCGCTCCCGAAGGGGCTTTTGCCCGTCCGAAGCCGCCGCTTTCTGTCCGGACGTCTGCCTCAACTGTTGGGTTTCCACGCGAGTCCAGCACTCGGCGCAGACTGACGTCCGTGACGAGCGTCACGCAAGTTCACCCCGCCGCACTGTAAACGGCAGCACGTCGCGGTCGTACTCCTCGGCCGCGATGAGAATCGGTTCGCCCTTGTCAGTCTCGATGAGTACCGGCGCACCGTAGGATATCTGAAGCGCGCGTGCGCCGATGATGCGTGCCTTCTCGTAACGGTTTTCGGTTCCTGACATGGTTACTGGTACGGTGCCACGATGTCGACGAGGTCTTTGTGTGAGACCAGCATCCGTCGGCAGCAGTGGCGGTCGACGCCGAGTTCGTCCAGCACTGCCTGTGGGTCTTCGGGGGTGTCGGTCTCGCGGGTGCGTTGCCTGAACTCCTCCCAGTGCTCGCCGACGACGTTGCCGCACGTGAAACACCGGACTGGTACCATCATAGCTGTATCACCGATACGATTTCTGATACCGGGCGCGGGCACCGGGCCCACCCCACTTTTTCGTCTCGCTCTGGCGGACGTCGTTGACCAGCAGCGACCGGTCGAACTCCATGTACGCGTCTTGCAGTTCGGCGTCGTTCGTGTGCTGGACCAGTCCACGTGCGATGGCGGTGCGGGCGGCGTCTGCCTGTCCCATGACGCCGCCGCCTTCGACGGTGACGTCGATGTCTACGCTGTCACGTAGCGGCTCGTCGACGACACGGAACGGTTCGAGTATCTTCAGCTTCGCCGTCTCGGGGTCGAACAGTTCGACCGGGCGAGCGTTGATCCGAACCTTGCCGGTTCCGTCGCGGACAGTCGCTCGTGCGATTGCCGTCTTCTTCTTTCCTGATGTGTTCGTTACCATGTGACGTTCGCTCCGAGTGATTCGCTGATGTCTCCGAGGGAGACGAACTTGATGTTCGAAAGTCGATCCAGTGAGGTGTCGTCGAGAATCTCCGCCTCCACGTCGTCCTCGTAGGGATTTCCGACGTAGACGCGGACGTTCTCGAACGCCTCACGACCGTGCGGGCGCTTGTACGGCAGCATCCCGCGAACCGCTCGCTTGAAGATACGGTCCGGTCGCTTGGGGTAGTACGGTCCCCGGTCGGAACCGAGGTCCCGTCGCGTGAGGTACTTCTCTGTGACATCCTCTTTGCGCCCGGTGATGACTGCACGCTCGGCGTTGACGATCGCGACACGCTCGCCGTTGAGCGCGCGCGTTGCGACCTGCGAGGCGACACGGCCGAGGATGCAATCTCGCGCATCCACGACGACGTCCGCCTCGAACTCTGCTGCGTTCATCGAATCACCCGTACGTTCGAGCCATCCGGGTTCTGTTCGAGTATCTGTTCTAGTTTCATTGTCTCTCCGACCTGTTCGATTTTCGTCTGTGCAGTGCCTGAGAAGTCAACAGCAGCCACGGTGACCTCCTTCTGCAGGACACCGCTGCCGAGCACCTTGCCCGGCACGACTACTGTCTCGTCCTCACTGGCGTAGCGCTCGATGCGCCCCAGGTTGACTTCTGCGTGACTCCGCCGGGGTTTCTCCAGTCGCTCGGCAACGTCCTGCCAGACGTCGCCGCCGGACTCCCGGGAAGCCGACTTCAGGTCGGCGATGAGACTGTTGAGTCTCGGGTTTGTCTTGCTCATGACCTACCTCCTGAAAAATGCAGGGAGCAGGATTTGAACCTGCGGACCCCTACGGGACAGCGCCCTGAACGCTGCGCCGTTGGCCAGACTTGGCTATCCCTGCTCGCATAGGATGGTACTGCCGACACCTTCAAACCCCTTTCGGTCCGTCCGCTCTCGCCGCTCTCCGGCGAGAAGATGCTCGTATATACGGTCTGTGGGGGGTGGTGTCGTTCGTTCATTCTTACAGTTGTACCGCTTCTTTCAGTCGCTGTGCTCGATGTTCGAGCGTATCTATCGCCTGAATTACAAGTTCGTCGGCGCTCATCGAGCCATCCGTTTCCACGTGGAACACGAAGGCGTTCTCGACGTCAGTCACCTCTACTTCCTTGCCAGGGTAGCGGTTCGTGAGGTTGTTGTCGAACGCATCAGTCGGAACGAGTTGCCCGTTCTCCGGAGGGGAGTCGTCCGTTCCAACCGCGTGTTCGGCCTCTTGCTCCTCGATAACCCCACGGAGGATGTGTGGCTCTTCATCCTCGAACTCGCTCCTGTCGCCGACGACACTCACGGTCTGGAGATGTCGGTAACTGACAGCGACGCCGCCCTGGTGTTTGGCGTGTTCTCTCCCGACATCGAGAACCGCATCAGCCTCAAGTTCGAGGCGCTGTCCCTCTTTGAGGTCGATGATGGGGATGTTGTTGTCGGCCGGCTGAACCAGCTCGTCGCTCGAAACGAGGTCTCCAGAGTACGCCGTATCGGGACCGGAGACGTCGATAGACAGCGTCACCTCGTCTCCGATCTCGAACTCGTTGGGTGGCGTCGTCAGCGGAATCAGCCCGAGTCGAAGGCCGATCTGCTCGTCGAACATAACGCTCGAGTTCTCGATAACTCTAACCGTGTCGATGCTCAGCGTCGGGACGTCCGAAATCATCGCCCGGCGAACACCGTTGGCGAACGCTGGCGTGATGGGACGGACGACGAAGCGTGCGCTTCGTTCGCTGCGGTCGACGAACTGGACCTCGTATTCCGTCATCGTTAGAATCCCGCGTTCTTTGGTGCGCGGGTTCCGTCGTGTGGAATCGGCGTGACGTCCTCGATACGACCGATCTCCAGTCCAGCACGAGCAAGCGCCCGGATGGTGGCCTGTGCTCCCGGGCCGGGGTTTGTCTGTCTGTTTCCACCCGGACCGCGAACGCGGACGTGGACGCCATCGATACCCTGGTTCATCACGTCTTGGGCGACCTCCTCAGCCATCTGCATGGCTGCGTAGGGAGATGCTTCGTCACGGTTCTGCTTGACGACGGTTCCGCCGCTCGACTTCGCGAGCGTCTCGGCTCCGGTCTGGTCGGTGACCGTGATGATGGTGTTGTTGAACGATGCGTGTACGTGAGCGATTGCCCATTTGCTATCTTCGTCTGCCATTTATTGTCCCTCCGCTCGTTCGGGGTGGAGATCGTCACTCAGCGGTGAGTTGCTGTCGAAGGCGACCGTGTTCTCTTCGGCGACAGTCACCTTGTACGACGGGCGCTGCACGCGCGCGCCGTCGACGGTGATGTGGCCGTGTGAGATGAACTGACGTGACTGGCCGACGGTGTGTGCCAGTCCCTTTCTGTAAGCAACAGTCTGGAGACGGCGCTCCAGAATGTCCGTTACTTCGAGCGACAGCACGTCCGCCAGTGAGTCTTCCTCACCGAGGATACCGAGACGCTTGAGACGCGCCACGAACTCGTCGTTCTCCGCTTCGGCAAGGGCTTCGTCACCACCTGCCGCACCGAGAGAGTTCCGTGCCTCGCGGCGGAATTTGCGCAGCTCTGACTCCGCCCGCCACAGCTCTTCTTTGTTCTTCAGTCCGTACTTGCCGATGAGCCCCGATTCCTCGGCGATACGTTCGCCCTGGTAGGGGTGATTCGGCGTCTCGTACAGTTTGGTGTTGCTTCCGAGCGCCATTACTCACCACCCTCCTCTGCTTCTTCTTTGATTGCTTCGACGTTCACGCCGATGGTGCCCTCGCTACGGCCCGTGGACTTCGTCCGCTGGCCACGTACCTTCTGTCCGCGCTTGTGTCGGACACCTCTGTAGGAGTCAATCATTTTCATTCGGTTGATGTCCTGTCGGCGTGTCAGCCTGAGGTCGTTTCCTGTCTCGTGGGTGGTTTCGCCGTCGAAGAAACCGTTCCGGTGGTTCGTGAACCAGTCGGGAACTTCGTCTGCGAAGCCTTCCACGAGAGCGACAATCTCGTCGATTTTCTCGTCGTCGAGCGCACCGAACGTGGCGGTGCGGTCGACACCTGCTCTGTCTGCGATGACTCGTGCTGCACGTCGTCCGATACCCTCGAGGTCTGTCAGCGACCGCTCGACTGACTTTGTCCCGTCGAGGTCGGTCCGGCCGATACGGACGAAGTAGCGAAGGTCCTCTTCGCCATCTTCGCCCGCGGTGTTAGGTTCTTCTGCACTCATGTGTGGTTGTGATGCACGTCGTGGCGGGGATTCGAACCCCGGAGGCATTACGCCACATGGTTAGCAACCATGCGCCTTGGGCCACTTGGCTACCACGACACGCTGCGCTTGAATACTCGCGCCCACCTCTGTGGACTCGGGACCCGATGCCCCTGCACGATTCTACTACACTCTCTCTGTCGCGGGTATTTAAACACAACGAAACTGTCGTCGTATCGTGGTTACTCGATGAGTTTTTGAGAGAGGGACCTGAACAGGTCTCTAGTGATTGACGAGAGAGACGTGCTGTACGTGGACGACGACCCGGTGCTCGTGGAGTTCGTCGACTCCACGGAGGTGGTCGACGACCCCTCAGAGGTGACCGACTCCACGGAGGTAGCCACCGGACCGACACACAGAACGTTCACCGACCTCGATGTTCTGTGGGCGGCCGATGCACAGACAGCACTCGATACGCTCGATAGCGAGACTGTTGGCTGTGTTCTCTGTTCGTCTCGCCTCTCAGACGTGGAGGGCATAGACTCAGACGTGGGGACTATAGATCTCCTCTCACGCGTCCGCAAACGGTTTCCTGGCCTGCCAGTGGTCATCCTTCTCGACGACACTGACCCGAAAGCGGCTGCCAATGCAATCGCCGCTGGTGCGACCGATTATATCTCGAGAGCCGTCGCTGAGGACTATCCGGAACTGCTGGCGAACCGACTTCGAAATGTTCTTCGAACGCTCGAAGGAACCCCGTGTCCTCACGGACGGGGTGAGAGTCATCGCCACTCGAACGTCTGGACAGACGGCTATCAGGCGCTTATCAACGCCGCACCAATTCCGATACTCGTCGTCGACCGCGAGTATGAGATACGCTACGTTAACGACAGTGGAGTCGACGCACTCGGAGCAAACAGCACCGAAGACATCGTCGAGACCTCCATCGAGCGCTTCATTCCCGACACTGAAACATCGACCTCCCGCAAACGACTCGCCAGCGTGCTGTTCGACGGCGAACCAGTCGAGGTCGTCGAGTACGAGTTTATCGACTGTGACGGGAACACCCACATGGGACAGGGTGCAATCATCCCTGTGACGTTCGAGGGTGAGCCTGCAGCACAGGTCGTGACCGCCGATATAACGGATCGCCGAGTCACCGAAGCACGCTTGCAGCGCCAGCGAGAACAGATTGCAAAGCTCCACGACGTCGGCGTCGAACTTGCGAGCTGTGAGAACCAACGGGACGTGTACGAACTGATGGTCGACGCAGCCGAGAATATTCTCGACCTCGACCTGTGTATCGTCGACAGTGTAACGGACGGGTATCTCACGGTTGAGGCGACGTCTTCAGAACTGACCGAGTACGAAGAAGCACCTGTCGAGGATGGAGGACTTGCGGGCAGAGCGTACGAGACAGGCAACTCGTATCTGATCGGAGACAGCCACGAACATCCAGAGGCGGACCCTGTCGGGAAGTATCGGTCGACGATTACAGTCCCTATCGAGGAGTATGGGGTGTTTCAGGCGGCTGCCTACGAGCCAGATGCGTTCGACGAACAGGACCTCGAACTCGTCGAGATTCTCGCAGGACACGTCCGCGAATCGTTGGTTCGACTGGAGCAAGAAGAAAAACTCCGTGACCAGCACGAACGACTCCAGCGAGAGAATGAACGTCTCGACCAGTTCGCAAGCATCATCTCACACGACCTCCGTAATCCGCTGAACGTCGCAACTCTGCGACTGAACCTGGCGATGGAAGAGACAGAGACCGAACACCTCGAGCCGGTCGCCCGGTCACTCGAACGGATGGAGACGCTGATAGACGAGTTGCTCACGCTCGCGCGGATGGGGAAAGAGATTACAGAACTCGAAGCCGTTAGACTGGAGACTGTGGTCGAACACGGCTGGCGGAACGTCGAGACGGGAGAGGCGGTGCTCTCAACATCAGCGAAAGGCGTCCTTCTGGCAGACAGAAGTCGCCTCCAGCAACTGCTCGAGAACCTGTTTCGAAATGCCGTCGAACATGGTTCGACGAACCCTCACTCCAACAGTTGTGAGGACGCCGTCGAACACGCTTCAACGAGCCCTCGTTCGAGCGCTCACGAGGACGCCGTCGAACATAGCGGTGATTCGCTCACCGTAACTGTGGGGATACTCGAAGGCAAAGACGGGTTCTACGTCGCCGACGACGGCGTCGGAATTCCTCCAGACCTGCGTGAGGAAGTGCTCGAGTTCGGGTATAGCAGCGAGAAGGGTGGGACTGGACTCGGACTGGCAATCGTCGGGCGAGTGGCTGAAGCTCACGGCTGGGAGGTAACGGTGACCGAAAGCGAAGACGGCGGTGCGCGCTTTGACTTTATTGGTGTAACATTCACCGAGTGAGAACCTCACCAACCTCACGGACATCGAGAGTGCAGAATGGCGTAACACTCGCCTCCGTATCGATAGGAAATCCTTTTCGGTTGACGGTGCAGATGTGAGGGTATGACAGCACCCGACGCCGACACGATTCGAGAGCGACTCGAAACTATCGAGGACCCCCATCTCGGCGCTGACCTGGTTTCTCTCGGTCTCCTCGGAGACGTGACAGTCGACGACGAAACCGAGACAGTACACGTCACACTCGGACTGGGCGCACCGTACTCACCAACTGAGACCGCGATTGCTGGAGAGGTCCGACACGCACTTGAAGACCTCTCTTACGACGTGCGTCTCAGTGCCCGCGTTGACCGGGGTGTCGACCCCGAAGAGACGGTGCTTCCGAACGTCAAGAACGTCATCGCAGTCGCCTCGGGCAAAGGCGGCGTTGGAAAGAGTACCATCGCCTCAAACCTCGCGGTCGGGCTTGCCAACCTCGGTGCTCGTGTTGGACTGTTCGACGCAGACATCTACGGTCCCAACGTTCCCCAGATGGTCGGAACCGACAAGCAACCGATGGTCACTGAAGCGAGTACGATGATTCCGCCCGAGGCTCATGGCGTGGAACTCATGAGCATGGAGTTCTTGCTCGACGAGAGCGCCCCGGCAATCTGGCGCGGCCCGATGGTACACAAAGTTCTCACGCAGCTGTGGGAGGATGTCGAATGGGGACGGGGTGGTGACCTCGACTACATGATTATCGACCTTCCGCCGGGAACGGGTGACACACAGCTCACGATGCTCCAGAGCATCCCGGTGTCGGGTGCAGTTATCGTCACTACCCCCCAGGATGTTGCACTCGACGACGCCAGACGAGGAATGCGGATGTTCGGCGAGCACGAGACGCCGGTGCTCGGCATCGTCGAGAACATGTCGACGTTCGTCTGCCCAGACTGTGGGAGCAGTCACGACATCTTCGACTCCGGCGGCGGCGAGTCCTTCGCCGAAGAGACAGGAATGCCTCATCTCGGCACGATTCCACTCGACCCGGCTATCCGTGAAAGCGAGCGTCCGGCCATCCTCGACGATGGCGAGACTGCAGACGCACTGCGGAGGTTCGTCGAAGCCGCCGCAGATATGCAAGGCGTCGTTCACCGGCGACGAGAGAGTGAACGGGTCGCCCAGTGAGACGCGATGATTGGAATCGTCGGCGCTGGCATCGCCGGACTCGCCGCCGCCTATCGACTGCAAGAACACGGTCACGAGGTTCGTGTCTTCGAAGCGTCCGAACAGGTTGGCGGACTCGCTGCCGTCTACGAGACCAGTGGTGACCCGATCGAACAGTTCTATCACCACCTCTCGAAATCCGAGGAGACTATCGTCGAGTTGGCTGCCGACCTGGGTCTGGGCGAGGATGTGGAGTGGCGTATCGGCAAGAACGCCTACTACGTCGACGGCATCGTCCACCCGATGGACACGCCGTGGCAGATTCTCGCGTACCCCTATCTGAGCGTCTACGACAAGTTCCGTCTCGGCATGCTCGTCCTCGGTATCGACATTCGAGGCGGAGTCCCCTCCCGAGAGACGTACGACGACTTCACCGACTTCGAGGACGTTCCAATCGAGGAGTTTCTGCTCGACCACACGACTCGTGGCGTCTTCGAGAACTTCTTTCTCCCGCTCCTGGAGGCGAAATTCGGGAACCGCTGGGAGGACGTAAGCGCCGCGTGGCTGCTCGGACGGGTACAGTTTCGTGGCGAGCGCAACATCCTTCGGGGTGAGATTCTCGGCTACCTCGACGGCGGATTCGGTCGCCTGCTCGATGCGCTCGTCGATGCGGTTGGTCCCGAGAACATCCATACAGGGACACGCGTTACCAATATTGTCACCGAGGACCGCACACTCTCAGGCGATAACAACCAGTCGGCAGTCGAGGACAGCACGTCCTCAGTCACGCAGCTCGTCACGGCCACCCGTGACGGGGCGACTGTCCGTCACGACGTGGACGGCGTCGTCGTGGCCACCATGCCGAACGTGCTGGAGACACTCACTGGGTACACCTGTGACATCGAATTCCAGGGAACCGTCTGTTCCGTCCTGAGTCTCTCGGAATCGTTGCTCGACACCTACTGGCTCAACATCGCCGACGACGCACCGTTCGGCGTCCTCATCGAGCACACGAACTTCGTCCCGCCCGAGCGCTACGGTGGCGAACATCTGGTGTACGCCGCAAGCTACGTCCAAGAGCGCGACGACGAACTGTGGAACATGGGCGACGAGGAACTCGAATCGCTATGGCTCGGCGGTATCGAAGAGCTGTTTCCTGCGTTCGAGCGCGATAGCGTCAACTGGATACGGACCGCGCGAAATCCCCGGACAGCACCCATATACGAGCGTGGCTATCTCGACATGGTCGTCCCCTACGACCTGAGCGAGGCAGTCGCCGACGGTGTGTACTACGCGGGAATGGCGAGCAACGCACAGTATCCCGAGCGCTCGCTCGACGGCGGCATCGTCGCCGGATTCGAGTGTGCAGACCGCATTGCAGCGCGTTCGAAGACTCCACCCTAACAGGTCTGGCCGCGGTTTATCCTCTTTCCAGCCGTAGTAACTGTATGGTCACTAGATTGTCGAAAGGGCTGGCAGCGTTCGGCACGCGGTCGCTGCTGACACATACGATAATGGCGGTTACGTTCACGGGCGCAGTCCTGAGTGGGCTGTTCGTCGAGGGACAGCTCGGGACGATTTCGTTCGTCGCCTTCGTCAACTTCACTGCGGGGATGTGGGTGTGTCAATCGATTCACTCGGTCGGAAGTGCAGCAGCGGGTGAAGACTACGACGGCGTTCTCGACGAGGTTCGACAGTATGTCCAGTAGTACAGGTCTCGATGTCGGTCGATTCGCCCGCTCACTGGTGCTCATTGCGTTCGTGACGACTGTCTTTCTCACCGTGGCGGCGAACCGACTGAGTGGTGAGCTGTTCCAGATTGGCGTCTTTGCGATCGGGTCCGTCGCGTTCGTGACTGCCATCACTTCGTTTCTCATCGCTGCCAGCCGGTACGAGGCGAGTTCTTCGTACTGAGTGGGAGTATCCCACGTCATCATCGAGTTCTCGCTGCACGTCGTGGCGAGAATCGCTGTCCCGGTCCGAGAATCCCGATACTGCCGGACGAAAATCAGGGGAAGTGATTCACACAATCGTGATGTATCCCGAACCTGGTACGAACAATATAGCAATCCACATTAAGCCCCGTCTGTTACGGCCGAGTATATGAGCACGTCGCACGTCATCGTCGGCGACGGGATTGCCGGGAGTTCGGCCGCCGAAACCATCAGGGAGGAAGACCCGGAGGCCGAAATCACGGTTCTCACTGACGAAGGGGAAGCGCTGTACAACCGCATTCTGATAAAAGAGTTCGCCAAGGGAAAGCTGCCCGAAGCGCCGATATCGATTCACGAGCCCGAGTGGTACGAAGAACGTGACATCGAGTTGCACCTGAACACCCACGTTGTGGGCGTCGACCCCGAGGCGCACGAAATCGAGACGCACGAAGGAGAAGTCTACGAATACGACAAACTCCTCATCGCGACAGGCGGGACGCCCGCCCAGTTACCGGTCGAGAACTCGGACGCAGACGGTCTGCATCACTTCTGGACGTTCCAGGACGCCCGGCGTATCCGCGAACACGCCGAAGAGGCCGAAAAAGGCATCGTCGTCGGTGCAGGCCTCCTCGGTATCGACCTCGCTGCAATCTGTGGAGCACAGGGCATCGATGCGCACTACATCATGCGCGGGAATCGCTGGTGGCGCTACGCACTTTCGCTTGAAGGTGCGAGCATCATCCACGAGGCGCTCGAAGAAAACGGTGTAACCCCGGTGTTCGAGGCGGGTGTCGACCGGTTCAAAGTCGACGACGAGGGTCACGTCACGGGTGCAGTCACGCCGGATGGAGAGCACTACGAGGGCGAGTGGGCTGGCGTCGCAATCGGGCTGAACTTCAACACCGAGTGGCTCCACGATTCGGGCATCGAGTGTGACAACGGCGTCGTCACTGACGAGTACATGCGGACCAACGTCGAGGATGTCTATGCGGCAGGTGACATCACCCAGTTCCACGACGTCATCCTCGACGAGCGTGCACAGAACGGAGCGTGGGGATCGGCCAAAGAACAGGGTTCGGTCGCAGGCAAGAACATGGCCGCCGGCGAACCAGTCGAGGAGTTCCGCTGGGTGTCGTCGTACTCGATTACGCACTTCGACTTCCCGTTTCTTTCGTTCGGTCATCCGACACTCGGTGACGACGAAGCCGAACGGAAGTACTCAGAGAACGAGTGGCGACGGCTCGCGTTCAAAGACGGCAAGCTCATCGGGGGCGTTCTCATCGGTGACCTCTCGCCACAGTCGACGTACAAACGCCTCATCCGCGAGCAGTGGGACGTAGCGGACAGGAAAGACCTGTTGCTCGAAAAGCGTGTCGACGTCGACAAGCTCGAAGCGGTCGCGCAGCCGAACTGACTGGCTGCTGTTCTCCAGCCAACGAGCGGGTCGGACCGACGCCCTTTTTTCCGTACGTGCCCGACTCTCGGTAGCTATGGATGGCGGTACCAGCGACATGACTCTCGCGTTCGAACTGGAGGCGCTGAAGGCGTTGCGAAGCCCTGATTCCGTGTTCACCGACGCTCGCCAGTGGACGACCTACGTCGGCGTCATCTCGGAGAAACCGACGTACGTCGTAACGAACTTCACGCGGAAACACCGCATCCGTCAGGACTTCTTCTCCGGGCCACGCACCCGCAAGGAGAGTCTGCTCAACATCAAAGAGCAGTTCGACACCGAACGTCACGTCTTCGTCGGGACGACACCGGCAGACGAACAACTCGCAGACGAGACGGACTGGGAGTACCTCGACCTCGAGGACGCCGCGAACGCCGCCGGATGGAAACTTGCACTCGAAGAGGCGACCCCTGACGTCGAGGAGAACACCCACGACGACTGGCCCTGAAGATGTCAGAACCCGGCGTTCCCGAGCGAGCCGACGACCTCGAACTGCCGTGTGGTGAGGTAATCCACCCGAGCGCGTTCGACCTCGGAATGCGCGAATTCGACTGTGCGTGCGGTGAGACTCATGCAGTCGTGATGGACGTCCACCCGCTAGCGCGGTTCGTTCCGGAGTTCCTCGTCGACACCCTTCGGCGGACAATAACGACTGACGACGACTTCGATGCGTTCGGAACACCGCACGCGATGGCGATGGTTCGCGAGGAGTTCCCTGACAAGGTCGCGAGCGCAGACTGTTCGACCGATGGAACGGTCGGCTACGCTCTGCTCTGGGTCGCCGAGTTCGACGCGCGGCGGCTCCACTCGATTGTTGTCGAGTTACTGCTCGAACTGATGGAACACGCCATCAGTCACACAGAGAACGACGCGCTCGCGGCCGAGTTCGAACAGTACATGTACGAGTTCGACCTGGACGAGTTCGTCGAACTATACCGCAACGAGCGTGAGTTCGAAACGGAGCACGACACGGCGATCTGATCGATGTCCGACGGATCAGGTCATTCCAGACAGATGTACGTTCGCGTATCGACGACGCCATCGAGTTCGTTCAGGTCCGTTGCGACCGTGTGAATCACCGTGTAGACCTCCTCAGCCTCGGCCTCGACGATAATGTCGTACTTTCCAGCGACGACGTGTGCGTCCAACACAGCATCCATCTCCTGAATCCGTTCCTGGACTGCTGTTGCTCTGCCAGCCGCCGTCTTCACCATGATGAACGCCCGGACCATGTTCATCTAGGCTACGTGGCAACATCTCAAAAGTGTTCCCCCGGCGGGGACAACTGCCGGCTGTTTCCCAGTTGCGGCGAGAGTAGCACAGTGGTTGTGTCGGTCTTCCGGGGAAGATAGCTTTATTCGTCTGGTCGTTGTAGCAGGAGGTATGCGATTCGTTATTGTCGGAGCAGGTCGTGTGGGCATCCGAACGGCGCGCGCGATACGCGAGACCGGCTACGACGTGGTGTTCGTGGAACTGGATTCACAGACGGCGGCCGCTGCCCGTGAAGAGGGGTTCGAGGTCGTCGAGGGAGACGGTTCGACCGAGAAGATACTGCGGCAGGCAGGCATCGAAGACGCGGCTGCACTCGGCGCGCTGACCAGCGACCTCAACGTCAACTTTGCGGCGTGTACGATTGCGAACCAGTTCGGCTGTCGAACAGTGATGCGCATCGACGAGGACTACCGGGAAGAGATATACCGGAAGTACGTCGACGAGGTCGACGAGGTCATCTACCCAGAGCGCCTCGGTGCCATCGTCGCCAAGAACGCGCTCGTGGGTGGGAACATCCGTGCAATCGCGGACATCGAACGGAACCTCCAGCTCGTCCAGTTCACGGTTACCGAGGGGACGCCGATGCACGGCTACTCGCTGTCGGAACTCGAACTCCCCGGACGTGCAAAACTGCTGGCGCTTGGCACCGGTGTCGAACCGCTCCGAGTCCCGAGCCCCGACGACACGCTCGAATCGGGTACGAAACTGGTGGTTCTCTCCGAATCCGACAGCATGGACGACGTCAGGAGCATCATCGTCGGCGAAACAGGCACTCCCGCACTCGGTGGGGCGTAACGATGGTCACAGCGTACATCACTGTCAAAGCACACACCGGTGAGGCGGACAGACTCAAAGCTGATATCGAGGACTTCGACGGCGTTGAGCGCGCACACATCATCGCGGGGGATTTCGACCTCATCGCCATCGCGAACGTCGATTCACCCGCCGACGTGAAAGACATCGCCGCGACGAAAATCCAGTCGGTCGACGGCGTCAGCAGCACGCAGACGTACATCGCGATGGAGTAACCGACAGAAACTGCCAGATTATCGCCCGTCAGTATCAACGGGACAGTATTGATTCGACGTGCTGTTTTCCGAGCGCAATCGTCTCGTAGTGACTGGTCCCGACTTCGAGCGTCGCAGTCCCACTCCAGTCGGCTTTCGAAAGACCCGCAAACACCCGCTCGAAGGAGACTCGTCCCATTCCCGGGTGAAGATGCTCGTCGGTCCCGCCGCGGGTGTCGACAAGGTGGAGATGTGCGATTTCTTCGGCGTATCTCTCACAGAACGTGGCCATCGCCGTCTCGTCCATCCCCGAGAGAAGCGCGTGGCTCGTGTCGAACGTCATCGATGCGTCGGGATAGCGCTCGAACAGTTCGGGAAAGGCGTACACGTCGTAGTACGAAGAGACGACGTTCTCGAGACATGGAACCAATCCCCGCTCGACACACGCGGGAACCAGTCTGTCGAGACCTTGGTGGATGAGCGCTCGACGTTCAGCAGCATCGTAGCCGAGGTCCCAGACGTCTACGGACGGATGAAACACGACCCTCTTCGCTCCGAGGTCGACAGCAAGGTCCATTCCTCTCTCGAACTCTCGCAGAACTCCTTCCCGGACGGGCGTGAACGGGACACCCGGGTGGATAGCAAAAGGCAGGTGGACTACGATTCCGACGCCCGCCTCCGACAGCGTCTCCCGCATTTCCTCGCGTTCGTCAGCGATTCGCTCACGTGCATACGGACCGTCGAGCAGCAACTCAATGAACTCGAATCCCTCGCCGTGTGCCCATTCGACGGCCTGGTCGAATCTCATGTCGAGACCGACCGTGAACCCGAGGTCAATATCGAGCGTTTCAGAACTGACCGGTGACCCCTGTCTGTTGCTGGTCACAGCGGTGTCCCTCCCTCTCCGCCCTGTGTGGCTTCCCCGAGCAACTCTGTCACCGGCGGTCGATACTCGTACCCCGGAATGACTCCCTCGACGTACGTCCCCTCGACGTACTCGACGAACGCTTTCGCAATCTCGACCGCCCTGGTTGGGTTCTCCCAGCTGAAGGCGTACTCGACGGTGACGACCCTCTCTGTTTCCTCGACAGTGAAATCCGTCAGGTCGACGCGCTCTCGGACCGTTTTGGGCGCACCTTCGAGCCGTCGTTCGAACGTCTCGAACCAGTCCAGCGCCACAGTTGGGCCGACCTCGTCCCTCGTTGCAGCGTCAAGGTTTGGTACGCTCACGCGGATGTAGTAGGTGGTGCTCTCCTCGATTGATTCGGCTGTGACCGTCGAGTCGAATGGAGTCGTCGTCACTTCGAATCCGTCTTCCGTTGCTTCGATAGCGTCGTGACGCTCGAACGCTCTCTGGACATCCGGCGGTACGTTGTCGACCATTACCTCCTCCAACGGACGGTCTGAAGAAAAGTCCACTTATTTTCGAGACCGCTTGCGGTCTCACGACTCTCACGTCCGTTCGAGTCGAAGAAGGCGAGACCGCGAGCAGTCTCGCTATGCGAGGGCTGGGATTCGAACCCAGGGACCCCTACGGGAGCGGGTCTTAAGCCCGCCGCCTTTGGCCAGGCTCAGCCACCCTCGCGCATCTCTGTCTCTCTCCGGCACTGAAAAAGGCGTTACGATAATCCCTATATCTACTCTTCCGTCAACGCATACACTTCCCCGTGCTCGTAGCTCACGTAGACGACGCTATCGACGACTGCTGGTGGAGACCATATCGTCCCCAGAGTGAGTTCCTCCGGCTCAAAGTCCCACAGTACGGTCCCACTTGCGGCGTCGAGTCCGAACACCTCACCGTCCGTCGTTCCGAAATACAGGGCTGGCTGCCCGTCGCTGCCGGTCACCGCTGACGCCGAACCCACCGACGAGCCGGCATCGAACTCCCAGCGAACATCCCCGTCGCTGGAATCGAGTGCGACGACCCTCCCTGTAATGTCACCGATGACGACGCCGTCCCACGCATCGCTATCCTCTGATGAGTCATCCTCCTGCTGCGCTTCGAGATTCGGAATGAGTACGGGCGTGTTGAGAATCTGGTCGTTCCACTCGACCCCCCACTGCTCGGTGCCGTCTTCGCTGTCGAACGCGAAGATGGAACCGCCGACAGTTGTTGCGAAGACGGTGTCGTCACTGACAGCCAGAAACGCCTCCACACGCTGTTCTTCCTCACGAGGCCGACGCCAGCGCTCGGACCCGTCTTCGAGGTCGAGTGCCGTCACAGCACCACCGAGACTCCCCGTATAGAGAGTCCCGTCTGCAACTGCTGGGTGTGA
This sequence comes from Halovenus sp., assembly GCA_003551265.1. GTDB lineage: Archaea > Halobacteriota > Halobacteria > Halobacteriales > Haloarculaceae > Halovenus. The sequence goes on along the minus strand of PUMG01000016.1, from coordinate 2,235 downwards.
CCGGGCGATGATATTGAAGTCGGGGTCCTCGTCGGCCCACCACTGTCGCGTTCCATCACGTGCGTCCAGGGCAACAAGCGTCGGATGGTTCTCTCTCGGCCCTGTGAACACCACGACGGGGCCGTCTTCCGTCTCAGCCACAACGGGTGCCGCAGTCACACCGTCGAGCACACTCCGTTGCCAGATGGATTCTCCCGTCTGTGCGTCGATGGCGTACACTGTGCCCCCAGCGTCACCAACAAAGACTGTCTGTCGATGTTCTTCGCTCTCTGATTCGAGAATGTCGGCGACAGCAGGAGCGCTCGGACCGACAACGCCGCTTTCCAGCTCGAACCGCCACAGCTCTGCGCCGTCAACTGCGTCGAGCGCATACAGCATGGTGTCGAAATCGCCGACGTAGACGACCCCATCGACGACGACAGGCGATGACTGAATCTCCCGCTCACTCTCGAAAGACCACATGGTTGTGATCTCACCAGTGGGACCCGCGTTTTCGGCGAGATAGCCGGTGTTCGCGGTCGTACCGCCGTACGCTGGAAACGACTCATCGGACGGGTCGAGCGGTCGGTCGGGTCCAGTGAACTGCTCGACGAGTACTTGCCTCGACGGTGTTACCCAGTACGCACTGATGGTCGCTGTCGAATCGGCTTCGAAGCTGACGAAGTCAGTTCGTTCGACGACTCCCTGCCCGACAACAGTTGCGTCGTTCCAGCCCAGCTGGCCGTCATCCCCAAAGTCACTGCCTCTGAACTGTACGTGCTCGGCTCTGATGGGGTCCTCGCCCGTGTACTCGACAGTCACAACTCTCTCCGTGAACGTGAACTCGAAGCTCATATCGGGAATTGGATCGGCCTCCGACACCTCCGGTGCTGTCTCCTCGAACGTCGCGAGCGTCTCGGTGTCGTCCCAGATAACTTCGAGAGCGAGGTCGTCTCGAACCGTCAGTTCGATTGCGTCTCCCGCTTCGACAGTGGAACCCTCCTCAAACTGCAGTGAATCGCTCCAGGCGAACCGTGGTTCACCGACGAACCCATCCCCCTCGACGACGATCTGGTCTGTCTCGATGCTCTCCCCACCTGCGTGCGTGATCTGCAGGAACTCACCTTCGAGCTCGAACTCGAACGTCGTATCGGGTGCGGTTTCGGGCGTCGGTGCGGGTTCGTCGAGCGGAGGTGCTTCTGAGTCCTCACCGGAACGTTCCTGCAAGACGAACGCAACCGCACCGAGTGCGCCGATACCGAGAAGTCCCAGCACTGTTCGTCTCGACGCGAGCGCACTCGCCGACTCTCCGGCCGTGAGTCGTCCGATGAGACCTTCCTGTTCGTTGGTGTCGTCCCATTGCTCTGCGCGCAACGGTACACCCAGAATGTCGAGACAGAGTTCTTCTGCGGCATCGGCGTCGATACCATAGAGGAGCCGGTGACGAAGCGCAGTCGAATCGACCACGGGAACGTCCGCCAGGCCCCGTGGATAGCCCCGGATTTCCGTATCGTAGGGAACGACAACCCGGTCGATTGAGCCATCGAAATCCCGACGAACGTTCCCCGATGAGAGTCCCGACGGCAGCACGTTCAGAGCCGAAAAAGCAAGGGGAAGCCGTGAGAGTCGAGATGGTGGAACGACCAGCAGCCGTTCTCTGCGGGTGTCGTTCATAGCCTCGACGATGTTGTCTGTCACAGTCGTCTCCCAGTCAGAGACGTCCCAGAGACGGGCAACGAACTCGCAGAACTCGTCGTTGCTGCACTGCTGGAGACATCGGTCGAACGGCCGCTGGGGAATGACACCCATCAGGTATGAAGTATCGTCTGTCACCATATATGGATTATCGTACGTCATCATAGAGTTCTCGCCACAGGTTGTGGCGATAATCGTTCCGTCGACCGGTAGAAATCTCCGTATTTTCCTCCATCGGTACAAGCATCCGCTGGCAGTACGTTCAAGTCTGTTCGAGAGAGAGCACTGATATGGCCGTCGAGACGAGAGGTCTCAGGCGCTCGGTGCTGTTCGGCCCACGGGCAGCAGTGGTGCTCGCGGGACTGGCAGCACTGCTCTCGCTTGCAACCGGGCTTGCGAACATTACGGCGGGAGTTACCGAGGGACCACTCTCGATGTACATCCCGGAGTTCCTCCAGCAAACAGCAGGCTTCACCGGGACGTTGACCGGCTTTTTGATGCTGCTCAGCGCGTGGCAGCTCAAAAACCGACTCCGCATCGGTTGGTACGGAACCGTCTTCT
>PUMG01000178.1 GCA_003551265.1 Halovenus sp. | reverse complement strand
TCTTTCTCGCCAGCGACATGGCGTCGTTCGTCACCGGTGAGTGCCTCGTCGTCGACGGCGGCTGGACGACGCAGTGAACGGACCCTGGCCGGACAGATAGTAGGGGTGTTTGGTCGTCACGAGCGGTCTCCGATTGATTTCTCGAAGTGAACGAGTTCGTACTCGCCGTACTCGGAGCGGTCGACCTCATCGTATCCTGCGGCGTCGTAGAACCGTACGGCTCGGTGCTGACGACGTGCAGTCGTCACGAGCAACAGGTCGAACCCGGCCTCACGCGCCCGCCGTTCGAGTTCGCCGAGCAGTGCTCTGCCGTATCCACGACCCTGGTGTGTCGGCGCAACCCGCATCCGGTGGAGTTCCGCTGCCCCGGTCACCGAGCGTTCGTCTTCGTAGCCCGCCTCTGTCGGCAGAAAGCCGCCCATCGCAACGAGAGAGCCATCGGTAGTCTCCGGTAGTCTCCGTTGCCGTTTGTCAGGCGGATTGACAGCCGCCCCGGAAAGGACACCAACGAGGAACTCTCCACCTGCGTCGAGGTACGACTCGCCCACCGTCTGGAGGTCATCAGAGCCCGGAACGTCCGCAGGCTCGGTTCCCGCATCTCGGAGTGCGAGCGCGTCGAGCGTCTGGAGCGCGTCTGTGTCACGCGCTTCGAACCGACGAAACCGTATCGTGTCGGCCATCACTCACACTTGCGAGGCAAGCGTCATAAGCGAAGTGCACCCAGGGGGCCGTTCAAGGCAGTTCCGTCGAAAGCGCATCACCGTCAGCGCTGGAGCGTCCGGGTCGCGACGAACAGAGAGCCGAGACCCCAGAGAGAGAGTCCAACGACGCTGCTCATCGGTGAGGCGGTCTGCGGCCCTGTTCCAGACGCGACAGCGATAGCAGTTTCGAACACGAGACCGCGGTAGGCACTGAGAGGGCTGAGGGCGAGTGAGTGTATCAGACTGGTCTCGCCGAAGTATCCGCCTGCAAACCCGTAGGCGATACCGATGTCGAGACCGAACAGCAAAATCACGAGCGTCAGCGTTCCCGCGGCGATTGCGGTCCGGGTCGTGGTGACGAGCGTCGACACCGCGACCGCTATCGCGAGCAAGACGAGTGCGAACAGCACCGTCAACACCAGAAAGCGCAGGTAGAGCCACGGTGAGTCTGCACCGCTGTGTGTCGCGTAGATGAGCGGCGGCGGACTCCCGTAGGCTGCGACTGGCAACATCACGAGCGCCAGCGGGACGACGACAGCGAGCACGACGCCGATCGCTCGACCGATATACACCCCGACAACGAGATGCCAGGCAGCGACCGGATACGTCTGCAGCACGTCGAGTTCGCCGCGTCGCTCGTCGTTCCGTATCGCTCGATAGCCGAGCGCAATCGCGACGAGCGGAATCAGCAGTTCGAGTGGTGTGAGCAGGTCGACGACCGTCGGCACGTACCCTGCCTGAATCCCGCCACCACTCCAGGCAACGCCGAGAACGACGGCCGTCAACACGGTGAGAAAGACAGCGTAACTCGGCTGGAGAATCGCCGTGTCAACCTCGCGGAACACGATGGTTCTGAGCAGCGTGCCCGAATCTGGCGGCGTCTCGGCGGTCATGTCGCCTCACCCTGGACCTGTACAGTGCCAGCCTCCGCCGCAATCGACTCCTCGAACGCTTCGAGCAACGACGAGGTCCCGCGTTCGTCGCACAGCGCATCCGGGGTTCCGTCGTGGATAATGTCACCGGCGTCGAGCAACACGACGCGGTCGGCTGTCCGCTCGACGAGTGCGAGGTCGTGTGAACTCAAGAACACGGCGGTCCCGTTCGCAGCCAGCTGCTCGACGACATCGAAGATGTGAACGCACATTGCCGGGTCGAGTCCGCTCGCTGGCTCGTCCAGCACGACGACTGGCGGCGAGCCGATGGTCGCCTGTGCAATCCCCACGAGTCGGGTCATCCCCCCGGACAGGGCGTCGACATCTCTGTCGGCCGCGTCAGCGAGTCCGACGCGTTCGAGACGTGCCAGTGCCTCGCTCTCGCTCTCGCCGGCGAGTGTTGCATAGAACGCCAGCGTGTCGCTGACGCTCTGACCTGGTCGAAACGCAGGCTGCTGTGGAAGATAGCCAATCTGTCGAACGCTCTCCGGGCCACAGTAGTCGACAGTTCCCTCCGTCGGGTCGTCGAGTCCAGCCAGTGTCCGTATCAGCGTCGTCTTGCCGGAGCCGTTCGGGCCGATCAACGCCGTGACGCTACCCGCACGCAGCGTGAGGGAAACGCCTTCGAGAACGGAAACCTTCCCATACGAACGGTCCACATCACTCAGTTCGAGTACTGCTCGTTCTGCGTCAGTCATGGTGTTGTCTCTCCCTCAGTAGTGCTGTCTGGTTCGTCGTTGGTTTGCTCACAGACAGGCTCGACAGCGTAGCCCTGTTCACGAAACCACTCTATATTGGTCGGTTCACATCGAGGTGCGTCGTCGATTACCTCGCCCGAGCGAAGCCCGGAAACGGCCTGTTCGAGCCTGTTGAGCGCGTCGATTGCGGGAGCCTGGGCAATCGTGGGTGTCCCGTCGACCTGATGGAGCTGACTGTCGACCGGGTCGGTCGCAGTGTACGGTCTGTCGAGGACGCTTCCCTGTGGTGTGCCGACAGCCCCTTCCCAGTAGTTCCCGGAGCCGTCGTGTGTCCAGACGCGCAATGGTCCGATGCTCAGCACGTGACGGTCGTTGGCGACGAAGTCGTTGTCGACGACGCGGTTCGTCGGCAAGATTGCCCGCGTATCGACGCCGACGCCGTTGTCCGCCACGACGTTGGCTTCGAACAACGACGTGACTGCATCAGTTCGAAGCCCCACACGATTGTCGACGACCACGTTGGTGGCGACGTACGAATCGAAGCCACCGACATCGAGACCGGTTGGCGAGTCCCGTACCTCGTTGTCGACCAGCGCGTTGCGTTCGGGGCCGGTCATCACGAAGATACCCGTGCTGCTCTGGTCGGTGATTGTGTTGTTCGAAAGCAGCGCGTCGGAGGTGTGCATGAGATGAACCCCCATCCGGTTGCTCGTCATCTCGTTGTCGCGAACGACGCTGTCGTCGGCACGGTGTGTGTAGACGCCGTCGAGTCCCGCGCTAAACGACGACCGTTCGACGACAGCGGGCGAACGCATCAACACCACACCCATGTGGGCGTTCACTTCGTCGAAGTGGCCTCTGATACTGACGTTCCTGACGACAGCGTTCGGACTATCACGCAGCATGACACCGCTGGCAGGCGTGTCTATCGTGACATCTTCGACCAGGACACCTCCTGCGTTGTCGGCGGCGATTCCGGCGTCACCGGTCGCGTAATCGTCTTCGATAGTCGCATCCCACGGCTCGTCATCGTCCGCGTCGTCCCCGTGGTCGTGGTCGTGGGTGCTGTGGTCGTGGCCGTCGGTCGCACCTGCGCCTGGTGTTTCGTTCCCGACGCCGGTGATCGAGACGTCCAGAATCGCAGTCTCGTTGGCCTCAATCGAGACGACAGTGCTGTTGTTGTCACCGACTATCGTCACGTCACCGTCTCCGCGGAGGGTGAGTGGGCGGTCGATTGCGACGCGTTCGTCGTACGTCCCCGGCGGAACGACGACCGTCGAGTTCGCCGGAGCGTTGTCGATGGTATCCTGTATCGTCTCGCCGTCGTCACCGACGACAGCACCCACTGGTCGGTCCCGCAGCGAGCGGGCGTCTCTCACGTGATCGTCGGCACTCGATTGCTGGTCAGCGACCCGCTCGCGGACGGTTTCAGCGTCGTCGGTATCGATGGACAGTTCGAGCACGCTGGCCCAGTTTTCGACAGTACCACCGTGAACGTCGCTGAAGCGCTCGGCGTCTGTCTGGCTCGCGAACGGCACGACCGTTGGACCGACCGGAGTCCGGGCCTCGCTGTCGACGACGTAGACGGCCTCATCGGCTGGAATCCAGTCGTACCCGCCCGCGGAAGCGGGAAATCCTTCCTCGGTCAATTCGAGTGCTGCGCCATCGAACGCTGTCACGTATATCGCGAGCGAGTGGCCGAACAGTTGCTCGTATCGGGCCTCGTCCTGCGTCGTAAGGAACTCCTCGACCCCGTAGTAGCCGACCACGTACGGGTACTCGGAGTAGAACACCTGTGCCCGCGGCAGGTCGACGTCTGTTCGTTCGCTGTCGAGCCAGTTCTCGTGTTCGAGCGAGAGACCGACAGTCACAGTCTGGTCGAACGACGCAGGAACGGGTTCGGTCGAGCCGATATCGACGACGAACAGGCCGACCAGCACGCCACCGACGAGTAATCCAGTAAACAGCAGGGTAATTGAGTGCCGTCTGTTCACAGTCACTGCTTGGCTGTACGGCGTCTTGTACTGTCTGGTGCACCAGTCGAATCGATGCTCAGTACCGCACTTCTTGCTGCATTCGACGGGAATACCACAACAGGAGATGATTCAGTGAGCACGTTCGAGCACTCGAGGATGCGAACGACCACCGAAGGTGAATACCAGCGTTCGTCTGTTGTACCAGATGCACTATAATTGAACAACACGACACAACAGCTATAATGTCGAATGACCGCCTGAACTTCGATAGACGAACCCTGCTGGGAACGCTCGGTGCCGGTGCAGCACTCGCTGTTGCAGGCTGTGTCGGTGGCGACGACGATGACGACCACGACGACACGGGAACGGCAGACGATGACCACGACGACGAAGCTCAACAGCTCAGCGAGCCGACCGAGTTTCCCGAAGGAGAATCGTGTGCTGTCTGTAATATGGTCACAGAAGAGTATCCCGACTGGAACGCCCAGCTGGTCAAAGAAGACGGGGCGAGAGTGTACTTCTGCTCGTCGGGCTGTATGCTCGCGTACTACGCAGACCCCGAACACTTCGGTGGCGAGGGCGAGGCACTCGAGAATGCGTGGGTGACCGAGTACGAAAGCGGAGAACTCATCGATGGACAGGAGTGTTACTATGTGCGCGTTGGAGATAGCGACCACGTTGACGACATCATGATGATGAACCCGACGCCGTTCGCCGAGCGCGACGATGCCGAGGCGTTTATCGACGAACTCAACGACGAGTTCGACGCCGGATACGACCACGACGCTGACATCATAACGTTCGACGAGTTCGATATGGAACTGGCAATGATGTACAGGAGCCGGTTCTTCGAAGATGAAAACGGAGACCACGAGTACAGCAACGACCACGACCACTGATACTCTCGGCTCCAGCTTCGTGAGCCACACCGGTGACAACATCCCGCTTCGTACGCGCCGTACACAGCAATCGACGGGCTGAAAACAGGTCGTAGCGAAACCCAGGGTATGCAAGACTGGCTCATCGACGACGACCGTCTCTCTCTCGGCCGTAAATCTGTTTTGCCCGGCGAGGGGTTCTTCCGACCGGATTCGTTCGAACAGGAGGAAGCCGAGCGAGAAGTCAAAGAGCAACTCGCAGACAGCGCGGTCGTCGTGGTCGCCGACCCGGATGCAGACGGACTCGCCTGCACCGCTTTGATCCGCGTCGTTCACGGAGAGGGCACGCTGCTCCCAACCGGCCCTCACGAGCTGCAAGAGGCACTGGAGTGGGTCGGCGAGTACGCCAGCACCGACGCGACGGTGTACGTCTGTGACCTCTGTCCCGACACCGAACACGACATCGATGCGCTCTCTGCGGTCGTGTCACGCGTCGACAGCGTTACCTGGTACGACCACCACCAGTGGGAGGACGAACTCGCCACAGCGGTCGCAGAGGCTGGCGTCGAGTTGACGGTTGGTGACTCCGAGGAAGTCTGCACTGCCGACGTCGCGCTGGACGAACTCGACACGGAGTTCGAAGAACAGTATCGACAGCTCGCAGCGGTGACCCGCGACCACGACCTCTGGATACGCGAGGACGAACGGTCTGATGACCTCGCGGACTACGCCTACTGGAGC
>PUMG01000135.1 GCA_003551265.1 Halovenus sp. | reverse complement strand
CCCTGTGCCAGCCAGACCTGGAACTCGTCCTGATAGTAGTTGTTCATGAGTAGCGTGCGGAGACCGCCGAGTTTCGTCATGTGTGGCGTCGGCTCTGCCGGACGGTACAGATACACCGCCGCAACGAGACCGACGACTGCAATCGTCAGCGCAACCGCGCCCGGACCGAGCGGTGAGATTTCGGTCACTTCGTACCCTGCGCCGAAGTCGCTCCGGAGCACGTCCTGATAGTGCGTTACCGAGAGCGCACCGAGTTCACCGCCGACGGTCGCACCGTCGAGCCACTCCTTGATAAAGAGGTTCTGCTCCCCGATGAACTCCTTGAGAACACCCATGTTGAGGAAGCCAGCAACCACCGAAAGTGCCCCGAGGACGACTAGCGGGAACTTCATGTTCCAGCCGATAGGCTCGGGGTCCTCGGCTGTGTCCGTCCGGGGGTCGCCGTGGAACGTCAGGAACACCATCCGGAACGTGTAGAAGGCGGTGAGCAACACCGCAATCAGTCCGAAGCCGTAGCCGAGCAACAGGAGCGGTTCACCCGAAAGCGCGTGTTCGAGCGTCTCGAACAGCGCTTCGTCCTTCGACCAGAAGCCAGCGAACGGGAAAATGCCCGCAAGTGCGAGCGACCCGAAGAGGAACGTCCAGTACGTGACGGGCATCTTCGATTTCAACCCGCCCATGTCCCACATGTTCTCGTTGTGGTGCATGGCGATGATGACCGCACCCGCGCCGAGGAACAGCAACGCCTTGAACACGGCGTGGGTGGTGAGGTGGAACACACCTGCAACGTACCCGCCGCCACCCAGCGCGAGCATCATGTAGCCGTACTGGGAGATGGTGGAGTACGCGAGGACCTGCTTGAGTTCCTGTTTGACCAGGGCCATCGTCGCGGCAAGGGCGGCAGTGAACCCGCCGGTGAGGGCGATGATTCCGAGCGCAGTGGGTGAGAGCGCGTAGAAGCCGAACATTCGGGCGACGAGATAGACACCAGCAGCGACCATCGTCGCGGCGTGGATGAGCGCCGACACCGGCGTTGGCCCCTCCATCGCGTCGGGCAACCAGGTGTGAAGCGGGAACTGTGCGGACTTGCCGATGACACCGCCCAGTATCAACAGCCCGATGACGGTTATCCATCCCTGTTCGCTGAAGCCGAGGAAGGTGTTCATGTCGCCGTCACCGCTGAGGGCATCTTCGGCGATGGAGATGAACGACTGGTCGACGGTGGCCGAGAAGTCGGCGAACGCCGCCGTGCCGAACGTCGCGAGGACGGCCACGACGCCGACGAGGAAGAAGTAATCACCGAAGCGCGTCACGAGAAACGCCTTCTTCGCTGCACTTGGCGGGCCGTCCCGGCGGAACCAGAACCCAATCAGGAGGTACGAACACAGGCCGACGAGTTCGAAGAAGACGAATGCCATCAGCAGGTTGTCGCTGTAGACGAACGCGAGCATCGAGAACGTGAACAGACTGAGGCTGGCGTAGTACCGGCGCAGTCCGGTCTCGCCCTCGTCATTCATGTAGCCCAGCGAGAAGACGTGAACGAGGAACGCGACGAGCGAGACGACCACCAGCATCAGCGCCGCCAGTGGGTCGATCAGCAGGCCGAACGTCAACTCGACGCCAGCGCCGTCACCCGCAACGAACGTAAACAGCTCTTCGTGGTAGGGCTCTGCCCCAGTGGCGAGTTCGGCGACGACCCACAGCGAGATAACCAGCGAAAAGAGCGTGGCTGCGATGCCCGAGAACGCACCCTTTTTCGGCATCCGGTCTCCGAACGCCAGGATGAGCACGAACGATAGCAGCGGAATCAGTGCAATTGCCTCGACGAAGGTGAACACATCTACCATCGATTACCACCTCATTGTGACCGCTTCTGTAACGTCGATGTCGTTGAAATTGCGGTTCAACACGAGGATGATACCCACTCCGATGGCGACTTCGGCAGCAGCCAGCGCAATGACGAACAGCGCGAACACCTGTCCGGTCAGGTCGCCATAGAGCAGCGCGAACGCCACGAGGTTGATGTTCGCGGCGTTGAGCATCAACTCGACGGAGATGATGAAATGAAGCGCGTTCCGCCGGGTGAGGATGCCGAACAGCCCGATACAGAAGACGGCTGCCGACAGCAGGAGGTACCATTCGAGTGGAACGGTCACGTCTCCTCACCTCCGTCGTCCCGCTTTGCGAGCATCAATGCGCCGTCGAGCGCCGCGTCGAGGAGGATGGCGATGAGGATGAGCGAGACGAGAAAGTTCTCGGTGCCCTCGATGCCGTACTCCGCCGCGCCGATGAGCGCGTAGCCGATTGCGCCGACGATACTCGTGTCGGGGAACCCGGCGGGGTCGGTGAACGCCCACTCGAACGGGCCGGTCCCATCGGCGGTCAGAAACACCGCGGCCATGATTCCGAACAGCACGACTGCCAGCACTCCCGGCAGGAGGCGTCGGTCGCCGCTGACCAGACGCGGACTCACTGTCGGTTCTCCCGCGTCGCTCCGTGTGCGGTCTGTTCTGGTCGTTGTGTTTTCATCGCTCATGTTCCCACCTCGTCAGTGATGTCGGTGTCAGTTCGCGTGAGCATGATGCCGAACGTTATCAGGATGAGCACGCCGCCGATGTAGACGAGAATCTGCATGACGGCGAGAAACTCGGCCTGTAACATGACGTAGTGTATCGCCACGCTCGTCAGCGCAACGCCCAGCAAAAGCGCCGCGTGCCAGACGTCGCGGACGAGCACGACGCCCAGGCTACTGGCGAGTGTTACCAGCGCGAAAAGCCCGAATGCTAGCTGGTCGAGTACCATTGTTACCTTGTTGCTCCACGCGGCGTGCTTTTCAAGATTCCCCTTTTATGCTGGCTATATACCACTCGTTTCCTCCCCACAAAAGACCGTGAGTGCTATGGGTCAGGCCCGGTTTAGTTGTTGATATGTACGATTTCGTCGTCGTGGGGGCCGGTCCAGCAGGGTCACGGTTCGCACGACGTGCAGCAGCGTCGGGGCACGACGTGGTCGCCTTCGAACAGGGTGACGTCGGGACACCACTCGCGTGTTCGGGACACGTCAGCACCGACATCTGGGAGTTCGTTCCCGAGTCCGCACGCGACCGACTGTTCCAGAACGAGATTCGAGGCGCGCGCTTTCACACCGGCGGGTCCGACAGCCGACCGTTCGCCTTCTTCAGAGACGAAGAGATATCGAACGTCATCGACCGGGTCGAACTCGACCGAACGCTCGCCGACGCCGCCCGCGACAGCGGAGCAGACGTCCGTGAACACCACACGGTGGTCGACCTGACCGAGTTCCGTGACCACGTCGAGGTCACGGTTCGTGCTGGCGGGAGAACAGAGACGTACCGCACACGGATGGTCGCGGGCTGTGACGGCCCGAACTCGCGGGTCCGCCAGACGGTTGGCTTACCCGAACCGGGCGAACTTCTCCACGGCGTGCTGGGGTTCGACGACGAACCTGACCACCAGGACTTCGTCGACGTTCACCTCACCGTTCCGCGATTTTTCGCCTGGCGCATCCCTCGCGGCGACGCTGGCGTCGAGTACGGACTCGCCATGCCGCCGGGTAACGACGTGAGCGCGCGGTTCGAGGCATTCACCGAAGCCTACGGAGCCGAGACCGACCGACGCTGTTCGGGTCTCATCCCTATCGGGCCGCCCGACAGCGTGACGAGCGGACGTGTCTTCCTGATTGGCGACGCGGCGGGCCACAACAAGCCGTTCACCGGTGGCGGAATCCTCTACGGGATGACCGCCGCAGACTGTGCGGCCGCGAGCATCGACCCCACTGACCCGGCAACGCTCGAGGAATACGAACGCTCCTGGCGCGACGAACTCGAACGCGAGATTCGTCTGGGACACCTCGTCAGGAGAGCCTACTCGGCCCCCGAACCGCTTCAGAAAGTCGGGATGAGCCTCTTCGAGGGCGAAATCGGTGTCCACATGGACCGACCGACGACACTATTCACCCGCGAGCAACTCCGAGCGATGTTGCCGGTTTAATATTGGGGAAACCAAACAATATTATACACACAGGGCGTAGTGAGCATATGAAAGCGGTCTGTGCAACAGATCTGTCCGCGGCGAGTGAGGCGGCAATCGAGACTGAGACGTGTCTTCGCTGTCTCGGACGCATCGGCATCGACGAGATTCATCTCGTGACGGTGGTTCCTTCGAACGTCCACGCAGGAATGCCGGGGTTGAACTTCGAAAAGCGGCGCAAACGAGCGCTCTCGCGCTACGAAACGGTTCTGAGAGACGCTGGTTTCGACGTCGAGACCCACGTCGTTCGCGGGACACCACACCGACGTATCAACGGCATCGCCGAAACCATCCGGGCCGACATGACGCTGGTGGGTTCGCGCGGAAAGAGTCCGCTGGAGAACCGCGTCATTGGGTCGACAGCACGCAACCTCGCGCGCTCGACATCGGTGCCACTGCTGGTCAACCGCATCGAACGCGGGACAGACGACCCCGAGGTCGTCAGGAAGCATCTGTTCCAGCGGATGCTGTATGCGACGGACTTCTCCTCGAACGCAGAGCGGGCGTTCGAGACGTTCAGGTACCTCCGCAAGGCGACCCAGGAAGCGACACTCGTTCACGTTGAAACCCCGAAAGACCCCGACATGAGCGAGGGAGAGACACCCGAGAGCCGGCTCGCAACGCTCGCAGAGCAACTCGAAGCGTGGGGAATCGAGACCACACTCGACGTCAGAAAGGGCGACCCGGCAACAGAGATTCTGGCGTCCGAGTCCGAACACGACCCGACGACAGTTCTCATCGGTTCTCGCGGTCACAGCAGGCTCAGGCGGCTGTTACTCGGTAGCGTCTCCGAGGATATCGTGGCACGGGCAACCGGAAACGTCCTCCTCGTCCCGCCGAAAAAGTAGCTGTTCTGTACGCGCGCTCGTAGACCTTTTAGGTTCATCTGCAAATTGCAGTTTTGTCTGCAAACCTCGGTTTCGTCTGCAAATCTTAGTTGAACAGATGGTCCATGAGGAGTCGCTGGAGGAGACTCTTTCTTCGACCGTCACGTGTCTGGACCATCACTGATGTCGTCTCAACGGAGTCGACGATTCGGTTACCAGGTCGGCCGAGAACACGAGCAGCGAAACCGGTTCGGTCGACACCCGTCACAAGCAGGTCTGCATCACCGGCAAAGCGCGCCAGCCCTCGGACATCGTCATCGGTTTCGATGATGGTCGACCGGGCAGGAACCGTGAGCGTGGAGATGAGTGACTCGTGGTACTTCTCGACAGTCTCGCGCTGACTCGCCGGTGCATCAGCCGGAAGTGCCTTCAAGAGATTCAGCGTTGCACCCGTCTCCTCGGCGACGGCGTCCGCGAAGAGGAGTTTCAACGGGTCGTACGCGCCGCGATTGGCGACGACGGCAATCTCTTCGGCCCCGTCGAAGCCGTTGTCGTCGACCAGCAGAACGTCACAGGGGGCGTTCCGGAGAATCCAGTCCGTGTCACTGCCGAACAGTCGGCTGTGGAAGTCGGTCTCGCGCCGTTCGAGCACGACGAGGTCGAAGTCTCCGTAGGTCGCGAAATCGACGATAGCTTTCCGGTGGTCTTCGCTGTCGATCTCGCGGTATTCGATGCGCGTGGCGCTCGAGGTCTCTGCTGGTCTGTCCCCCGAAACCGGAACGCCGCCGGAGGTTCGGGTCGGTGGCTCGACAGCCTGGTCGTCGGGGAACCATTCGGGGGCCTCGTCAGGGTCTGCCGGGAGCCACCCGGGAACCTGGTCGGTGACGACCTCCGGGTGCTCACCCGCGAACACGCGGTGAGGGACGTCGACAAACTCGACGACCGAGACAGTCGTCGAGCGTAACCGGCCCATGTCGGTCGCCATCCGGAGCATGTCTTTGCGTGCGGCCGTCGAGGTCTCCTCGGTGATTGCGACGAGAACGTCGTACTCTTCGTCGGCTTCGAACAGGTGCCGAGTCCGTTCGACGGCGCGCTCGCTAACGTTCTCACGAACGCCAGCCTGGGCAGCACCCTCGCCCCAGCCGGCGCCCAGGCCGCGCGCCCCATCAGTGAGCAGGCCGCGCGCAGCCTCTGCCGCTTCACGCTGCGCTGCCTGCACCTGCTGCCGGGGCCCGTGGCGCCCCACCTGGCACCACCTGTGCTCCTGGCCCCCCTCGTTG
>PUMG01000104.1 GCA_003551265.1 Halovenus sp. | reverse complement strand
TGACGATGCTGACGATGCTGACGATGCTGTAGACGACACCGACGATGCGGTGGACGACACCGACGACGATGTGGCCGATGCACCGGACGACCTGACTGTCGAATACGGCGTATTGATGCCCGAAACAGGGGACCTCGGTTCGCTCGGGCCACCGATTCGCGACGGCGCACTGCTCGTGGCAGAGCAGCTCAACGGCGAACTCGACTGGCTCGAAATCGACACCACAACCGGTGACACGCAAACTGACCCACCAGCAGGGATCAGCGAGGCAAACTCGATGGTCGACGGTGGAATTCCAGCGATTGTCGGTGCGGCCGCCTCGAACGTCACGAACCAGGTCATCCGTGAAGCGACCATACCGAACCAGGTTGTGACCATCTCACCGGCGTCTACCGACCCCGGCATCACCGACATCGATGACGACGGATACAACTTCCGTACCGCACCGTCCGACGCGTTGCAGGGGCCAGTCATCGCACAGGTCGCCGTCGAAGAGTTCGATGCGAGCACGGTGTCGACACTGTTCCTCAACGACGACTACGGACAGGCGCTCGAAAACGCGTTCGTGACGGCCTTCGAGGAAGAACACGGTGGTGAGGCCCTCGAACGCGTCTCGTTCGAGCCGGAACAGCCATCTTACAGCACGGTCATCGACGAAGCAATGGGTGCTGACCCCGACTTCCTGTGGATTGTCGGCTTCCCCGAGTCAGGTATTCAGCTCTTCCGTGACTTCTATGCGGGACACGACGAGGAGTTCCCGGTCATCGTTCCGGACGGACTCATCGACGACACGCTCCCGGCTGAAGTCGGAAACGATATGGAGAACGTCTGGGGAACCGCGCCGGCGACTGCCGGACCGGGTGCTGATACCTTCGCAGAGCTGTACTCCGAACAGTGGGACGCCGACCCCGGTGTGTTCAACGCCCACGCCTACGACGCCGCCGCGGTCATCACGCTGGCGACGATCGCTGCTGGCGAAGCAGACGGAACTGCCATCCGTGACCACATCCGAGAAGTTGCGAACCCCGGAGGTGAGGAGGTCTCCGCCGAGAACCTCGTTGAGGCAGCCGAGATGGTTGCCGAGGGTGAAGAAGTCCAGTACGGTGGCGCATCGTCAGAGGTCGTCTTCGACGACAACGGTGACATGGAGGCGGTCGCCTACGACGTCCTGCGGTACCAGGACGGCGCGGCGGAGCCACAGCGGACGATCGACTTCGAGTAAAACCCTGTTCTTTTTTCGGCCGGTCGACACCGTCACCCGCCGAGGAACTGCTGTCTGACTTCTTTGTCGGCGAGCAGCTCCTCACCCGTGTCGGTGTAACTGTTCTGTCCCTGCGTGAGTACGTATCCGCGATCACAGCGTCGAAGCGCTTCTTTGGCGTTCTGTTCGACCATCAGAATCGCTGTCCCGTCGTTGTTGATTTTGTCGATGCGGTCGAACATCTCGTCGACGAGGTCGGGTGCGAGTCCAGCCGACGGCTCGTCGAGTAACAGGAGGTCCGGGTCGAGCATCAGCGCCCGTCCCATGGCGACCATCTGTCGCTGTCCCCCGGACATCGACCCGGCACGCTGGGTCTTTCGCTCTTCGAGCACCGGGAAGCGTTCGTACACCTCTTCGAGTCGCTGTTTGGGCACCTCGTCGAGGATGTACGCTCCCATCTCCAGATTTTCCTGCACGGTGAGCGTCGAGAAGATGTTGTTGTTCTGTGGGACGTAGCTAATTCCTTCGTGGATGATCTGCTCGGGTTTCTTCTCGTGAATCGGCGCACCCTGAAAGACGATGCTCCCACCCATGTGAACGGTCAGTCCGAACACCGACTTCATCACGGTCGATTTACCCGCACCGTTCGGACCGACGACGGTGACGTACTCGCCGTCGCCGACATCGAGGTCGACATCGGTGAGAATCTGGAGGTCGCCGTAACCCGCATCCAGGTCACGAACTTCGAGAATCGAGGAGTCGGGTGCGACCGCCATCGGGTCCCGGTTTGCGCTCATATGTTCTCACCCAGATACGCCTCGATAACCTGTTCGTCAGCGCGAATTTCTGCGGGAGTGCCATCCGCGAGCACCGTTCCCTGATGCATTACGATGACCCGTTCACAGTTCTCCATGATGACGTCCATGTCGTGTTCGACCAGCAAGAATGTGTAGCCTTGCTCGCGGAGGTCGTGGATTCGTTCGAGCAGTTTCTCTTCGAGCGTCGGGTTGACGCCGGCCATTGGCTCGTCGAGCAACAGCATATCGGGTTCGGTCATCATCGCTCGTGACATCTCCAGCAGTTTCTGTTGCCCGCCCGAGAGATTTCCCGCGTACTCCTCGGCGAGGTGGTCGATTTCGAAGAACTCCAGCGTCTCCCAGACCTGTTCACGGAGTTCTTTTTCCTGAGCGATGACCTCTCCTCGCGCAACGGGAAACACCGACCGCCACATCTTCTCACCGAGCTGGGCTTTGGGCGAGAGCATCAGGTTCTCCAGTACGGTCATCTCGTCGAGCGCACGTGCTATCTGGAACGTTCGAACGAGTCCACGGTTCGCAACCACGTCCGGGCGGAGACCAGTGATATCTTCTCCCTGAAAACGGACGGTCCCGCTGTCGGGTTTGAGCGCGCCGGTGATACAGTTGAACGTCGTCGACTTGCCTGCACCGTTCGGGCCAATCAATCCGGTAATCGTCCCTGCCTCGACGTCGAAGCTCACGTCGTCGACCGCGACGATGCCACCGAAGGTCTTTCGCAAGTTCTCGACGACGAGCGGTTTCTCTTCGTCGGGTTCGATATCGGCTCCCGACAGTGGTACCTCCTCACTGGCTGACCCGTCCGCTTCTACTGACTGTGCATCACTCATTGTTCTCACCTCTGGGTGACCGTTTCGTGAGGTCTGCTGCTGCGGCCGTCTCAGTCCGGTGTCCGAGCACCCCCTGTGGCCTGCGCTGAACGAGTACCACTAGCACGACCCCGAGCAGGACGAACTGTAAGGGTGCGAGATTGTCGAGTGTGTACGCGAGCAGCGGCATTATCTCAAGGGATGTCAGCCCCTCGACAGCGCCACGGAACGTACCTGGGGCACCGTCGAGACCAACTCTCGCATCGATAACTGACCCGACCCGGCGTGGGGCCTCGAAGAGCAATCCCACGAACAGGATTGCTCCCACGACGCTGCCCGTGTTCGACCCGGAGCCTCCGATGATGAGCGCGATGAACACGTAGAACGTGAGCACCGGCTCGAAGTCGTTTGGACTGGTGAACCCCTGACTCCCCTGCCAGAGAATGCCGCCAAGTCCCATCAGCGCACAGCCGACCATGAAAATCTTGATTTTGAACCACCGGGTGTCCTTGCCGAGAGACTGAGCAACGAGTTCGTCCTCACGAATCGCCTGGAGGACGCGACCGAACGGCGAGTAGCCGATGCGAAGCAACAGCCAGTACACCCCGAGCATGACAATAAGCATGACGACAACCCAGGTGAAGCGCTGGACGATCGACGACGAGACGAGTTCGAACTCCTCACCAGCGACTTCGATGACGAACAGGTCGATGAGCGCCTCACCTGTGGCGGTTTCGAATATCGGGTCTGTCGGCCGGTCCGGCAGGGAGATTCCGCTCCCGCCACCGGTTGCGAAGTTGAGGTGTTCTTCGGTCCACTGTGAGATGTCCCGCGACCCTGCAGTCAGTCTGATTATCTCGGACAACCCGAGCGTGACGATAGCGAGATAGTCTGCTCGGAGTCTGAGCGCGGGGATTGCAGCGAGCAGTCCAACGAGTGCTGCCGCGAGCATTCCGGCAGGAATGCCAACCCACAGCGGAAGCCCGAGACCCATCCCGGAGACCGCATCAGGCGACGTCGACAGCAACGCCATCGTGTAGACACCAACAGCCATGAACCCGGCAATACCGATGTTGAACATCCCGGCGTACCCCCACTGGAGATTGAGCGCGAGTGCGAGAATTCCGTAGGCAGCCGCGAGGAACGTTATCTGTCGCCACGCCCCCACGATGGGATTGACAGTGTCGAGTGAGGCACCCTGTTCGAGCACAATAAGGACCGCGAACAGGATATAGACGAACCCGAGTGTGAACACGACGATACGTAAGTCACTTTTTTCGATGGTCTCCCACAGCTGCCCCTTGAGTCCACCCGAGCGGTCGTCACTCATGCGGTCGTCACCCCCTTGAACAGCCCGTCAGGACGGTACAGTAGCACGAGAATCATGATGGCGAACGCGGCTGCTGCGTTGAGATCTGAGGATATCCAGATGATAGAGAGTTCGTGGACGAGACCGATAACGAGCCCGCCGGCAATCGCGCCGTAGATGGAGCCGATGCCGCCGAGAATCACTGCCGCGAAGATGAACAGCAGGAGGAACCAGCCGAGGTTGAAGTCCATGGCGCCGCGTTCGAGCACGTAGAGGTAGCCCGCAACGCCTGCCAGTCCTGCGCCGAGAATCCACGTCCAGCGCACGACACGCTCGGTAGGTATGCCGGTCACGAGTGCGAGGTCTTTGTTGTCAGCCATCGCCCGCATCGCTTTCCCGAGTTTGGTCCGCTGGAGCATGAGGTGTAACGCCACGATGAGCACGACAGCCACGACGACCAGCGTCGTCCGGTGGAGGTTGACCGAGGCGTCCAGCACCCATCCCAGCAGACCACCGCTGGCTTCGACGTCTCCGAAAATCAGTTCAATGATGTCCCTGACGTCGACCACGATTCCCTGCGTGTCTGTGATTCCACGCGTCCCTGAGCCGTAGACGAACTGAATTGCAGACCGCAGTGCAAGCGCGACCCCGATGGAAGCGATGAGCAGTGGGATTCCACCCCTGTCGCGCATCGGGTAGTAGACGACACGGTCGAGAACCAGAGCAACGAGTGCTGTTGCGACTGCGGCCATCACGACACCGGCGAGAATCGCGAGCGGTGAGGCGACGATTGACGCCCCAACCTCCGCTGGGCCCGGACCTCGTCCATCCATTACGAAGATGAGATATCCTGCGGTGGCGTCGGCGACACCGAAGCCCGCAACCAACAGTGCGACTCCCCAGCCAGTGAACGCCCCGGTCGTGAAGAGATCACCGTGTGAGAAGTTGGCGAAGTTCAGGATGCTGTAGGTCATCGAGAGACCGATTCCCGCGAGTCCGAAAATGAGACCGATGACGATTCCTTCCCACACCAGACTGCCAAAGCGAGCGACTGAGAGGTCGCCTCCGAGCGTCCGGTCGGCAAACAGCGGTATCTCCTGTCCGGCGAATCGTGCCAGCAAGTCGATGACGAGTACGACTGCAACCAGCAGAACGAACACCAGCCCTGGATTTGCCCGTAACGTCTTCGAGAGTTCCTCGAAAACTCCCCCCGAATCCTGTGCAGTAGCCATATCAGCGTAAGATACTGAGTTGAGTGTATTAAAGCGTTTGGCACATTCGAGCCTCGATTGCCCAAAATGGACTGTTTCATCGACTCGTCTTTCTCCTCGTCTGAGAACGGTTCTCAACCTTTTTCTTGGTTCGTCGTCATTATCGAACCATGGCTGCCATCTCGCTGGATAGCCTCACCAAGCACTACGGCGATGTCGCTGCGAACGACGGAATCACGTTCGACGTGGAGACTGGTGAGATATTTGGTTATCTTGGACCCAACGGTGCAGGCAAGACGACGACCATCCGGCAGTTGCTTGGACTCATCAAGCCGACCTCCGGCACTGCAGAGGTGCTGGGTGTCGACATCCGCAACCGGCAGGCGCTCACCGAAGCGAAAGCCGACATCGGTTACCTCCCCGACACACTCGGGTTCGACGACCGACTCACCGGTCAGCAGGTGCTTGATTACTTCGCTCGGATGCGTGGTGACGAGCGCCGCGAAGAGTTGCTCGAACTGTTCCCACCGCCGCTTGCGAAGAAAGTCGAGACGTACTCCACGGGAAACCGACGCATGCTCGGCATCGTTCAGGCGTTCATGCACGACCCCGATCTCGTCATCATGGACGAACCGACGTCGGGGCTGGACCCGCTCAAACAGGACCGTCTCCACCTGTTCATCGAGGAAGAAGCGAATGCTGGAAAGACGATCTTCCTCTCTTCACACACACTCAGCGAGGTCCAGCGCATCTGTGACCGCGTCGGCATCATCCGCAACGGCGAACTGGTCGCACTCGAAGACATCGACGTCTTGCTCTCACAGAGCGGGAAACACGTCT
>PUMG01000144.1 GCA_003551265.1 Halovenus sp. | reverse complement strand
GGCGTTGGTAGTTCCCGCTGCGTCGACGACGTGCAAGATTGCGTCTGCGTCGGTCAACTCGTCGAGAAACTGGTTGCCAAGTCCCCGACCTTCGTGCGCGCCGGGAACCAGCCCGGCCACGTCGTACAGCTCTACCGGAACGTACCGTTTCCCGTTGCGACAGTTGTCGCTGTCACACCGTCTGTCGGCGTCCAGACAGGGGCACTCCGTCCGGACGTAACTCACTCCGCGATTCGCGTCGATGGTCGTGAACGGGTAGTTCCCCACCTCGACGTCGGCCATCGTGGCCGCTGTGTAGAACGTCGACTTGCCCGCGTTCGGTTTGCCCGCGAGCGCAAGCGAGAGCATACCTCCGCTACTCCGGGGGGAGGAAACTCACTTTCGGTTGTCGTTCGTCAGAGCGGTGTTCACTGCTGTCCGCTTGCGTGGGCGAACACGAACGCCCGGAGCAACTTCGCGCCGAGCGTCGCTGCCTGCCCGTCGTCGCGGTCGTTCACCTCGGCGATGTCGAAGCCGACACAGTGTGGCGCGAACGCTCTCACGACCTCGTGCATCGTCTGTGGGTCGAGTCCGAACGGTTCCGGGGTTCCGGTTCCCGGTGCGAATCCGGGGTCTGCAGCGTCGATGTCGACGCTCAGATACACCGCCTCGTCGTCGAAATCCGGTTCCCAGGAGTCCGTTTCCTCCGGCGGGACGACGGTTATCCGGTCGTCTGTCTCCGCGCGCTCCCATCCCTGTTCACTCCCGGTGCGTGCACCGAGCAACACGACGGTGTCGACCACGTCGAGAGCGTGGTGTGTGACTGTCGCGTGATTGAGTGGATTCCCAGCGTAGGACTCTCGCAGGTCGAGGTGCGCGTCCAGACAGACGTAAACATCGGGTTCGAGACCACGAAGGGCAGCGACCGTGACCGTGTGCTCCCCACCAACAGTGAGGGGAACGACTCCCTCTTGCTGGTAGTCCCAGAGCGTTCCCCGGAGAAATTCGAGGTACTCCTCGGCATCGTCGCCGGGGCGGATATCGCCGTGGTCGTGGACACGGAGTTCACTGAACCGTGTGTCGGTGTGGTGGTCGTAATCGGAGAACGCCTCGGTGACCCGATCGAGCAACTGGGGACCGAAGCGAGTGCCGGGCTGAAACGTCGTGGAGATGTCGAGCGGTGCACCGACCACCGCGTAGGTGGCCTCCTCGCGGTTGGCGTGCGCTCCCGGAAACATCAGACGATCTTGCGCTGACCGTCGTGTTCGAGGAACTCAATTTCGTCGTCTGGGGAGAGCGTCCCGTCGTCGACGCGCATGACGAAATTATCGTACGTCTCGAGGTCCATCACCTGTACCTCGTCACCCTGCACGTTGAGGACCTGTCCCTGCTTTCGGTTGATGATGGGAACCCAGATCTTGGCGTCAACTGGCTGAGAGAACGAGCGTTTCTGACCGTCAAAGACGCCTTTGGCTTCGACTCGTGCCTTCGCGCTGCCGTGTTTTCCGGGTTTTGCGGTGCTGTAACCCGTAATCTTACACGGCACATCGTCGATCATCACGTAGCTTCCCTCGTCGAGGTTCCGGACTTCCGATTGCTGCTTTGCCATGTGCCTGCGTTATCCACCTGTGAGTATAAACGGTTTGGAATAGTCTCACCGACACTGCGATGGTTCAGTGTACCGAATGTTGTGAGGTGCTGCGCATCAATCGAACTCAATCCGTTTGTTTTCGGCGTCTTCTGCCTCGCGATCTCGCTCGCGCTGGCGCATGCGCTGGCGCGTGAACTGTGGTTTCCCGGAGATGGTTCGCGACTTACTGAACGACCGGTACACCACGAGCGCACAGAACAGCGTTCCGACGGCGAAGACTGCGCTCACAGCGAGTTCACCGGCAACGTACAGCACCGTCGTCGAGACGATTCCTGCACCCAGCACGATTCCGAGCACAAGTCGACGTGCCAGCAGGTCGAAGTACTTTCTGTCGTCTTCGAGTTCTGCTTTGACGTGTAGACTATCCCGTTCGGCTCTGTCGAGTACTGACTCCAGCTTTGGGGGGATACGAATGGTCGCCTCGGATGCCTCGCGGAACTCCCGCCCACGGTCACCAATATACTCGCGTACTCCCTCCTCGATGTAGCCCTGCTCACCGAGGTACGAGGTTGCAACAGTGATGAAGTCGAAATCGGGGTCGAGTGTCACACACACTCCTTCGACGACTGTTGCGACCCGTAACACCAGCGCGAGGTTCGAGGGGAGTCGGAGTGGGAACTCGTAGATGGTGTCTTCGAGCTGGCCGATTATCTGTTGGACACGGTACTGCTCGACATCCTCGCCGCTGGCATCCTGAATGGCGAGCTCGGCAACGTCGGCCATGAGCTGTCGGTCGGCCTCAGGTGAGAGCGTCCCCATCTCGATGAGCGCATCGAGGATTGCGTCGATATCTCGCCGGTACACTGCACCGTAGAAGTCGACGATACGCTCTTGCACGAACGGGTCGACGTATCCGCTCATCCCGAAGTCGTAGAATATGAGCGTTCCGTCGTCTTTCACTGCGAGGTTCCCCGGGTGTGGGTCTGCATGAAAGACGCCGTCTTCGATTATCATCTGGAGGTAGGCTTTCTGGAGGTTCTCTGCGAGAGCCGACCGATCCAGTCCACGTTCGTCGAGTTTGTCGAGGTCGTTTATCTTGGTCCCGCCGACGTACTCCATGGTGAGCACGCGACCGGTCGAGTGGCTGGTCACTATCGAGGGAATACGGACATCATCGTTGTCTGCAAAGTTACCTCGAATCTCGGTGAGCATCGCGGCCTCGCGCTCGTAGTCCATCTCTTCACGGATGGTTCTGGCGAACTCGTCGGCGAGTGTCTCCAGCGAGAACGACCGTGCCTCGTCGATAAATCGCATCAATACCGGCAACGACCACCGGACGACCCGGAGATCTGCCTCGACGAGTCTCTCGATACCCGGGCGACGGACCTTCACTGCGACCTGCTCCCCGTCAACGTGAGCAACGTACACCTGCCCCAGACTTGCACCGCTGATAGGCGTGGTGTCGAACTCCTCGAAGCGCTCGTCGACTGGCCCGAGTTCGGACTCGACGACCTGTTTTGCATCCTCCCACGATGCCGCTGGAACGTCGTCCTGTAGCCGGGCGAACTCAGCAAGGTACTCTGGCGGCAGGATGTCCGGTCGTGTCGAGAGCAACTGACCGAGTTTGATGAATGTTGGACCGAGAGTAATAAGCGAGTCGAGTAACTTCACCGCTCGCTCGCGTCGCTGCCTGGAGGTGACGTTTCGGGGACCACCAAACAGCAGGAACCGCTTGCGGTCTCGCGTGTACGCCACGAGCAACGGAAAGAACTGCCACAGGACGACGACGAAGCGCCAGTACGCACGAAGGTTCACCGAGACGACACCTCGCTATCCATCGACCGGAATGGTGGTTTCGGCTGCGTCTGTCGCCTTCGGCACGGTGATTTCGAGTACACCGCGGTCCATCGAGGCGGTCGATTCGTGACCGTTTGCGTCCATCGGGAGCGGTAACTCGATTGTAAGCTCTTCTGCGCGCGCTTCGACGACGCTGTTGAACCCCTCGGGAACACTCTTTTTGCGGGTGGCCTCGACGTGCAGGCAGTTCCGCTCTCCCCTCAACTCGACGGTCTCTGAGGTGGTTCCCGGAAGGTCGAGTATCACCAGGTAGGCGTCCTCAGATTCGAGAACGTCGGCGAATACAGCCTCGGGTAACTCCCGCAGTGCGTCACGGAGCGCTGACATGTGACAGGCTAGGGACTCAGATACGAAAAAGCCCCCGGTGTTCACTCTCCCTCAGATACTGGCGGGGATACATCGGTCACGGTTTGGTCCGTCAGTCTGAGTTCATCGAGTGAGGACACCCGTCTATCAGCACCCATCGACGAGAACAGTCCGTCATCTCGCAGGCTGGGTCGAAGACGTTCGTACACGCGACGGCGGACGTGTACCGATTCGAGACCAGCGTTCTGTGCCGCGCCGATGTCCTGTGGGTCGTCACCGACGAGCACACCCGTATGTCCATTTGTACCGACACCAAGATGGCTCATCGCCAACTCGACCGGCCCAGGGTCGGGTTTCCAGCCTGTTTCGTCCGTACAGCAGACCACCGTGTCGAACCAGTCTCCGATGTCCAGTTCGTCGAGAACCGGTCCCGTAAGGTACTTCTGACAGTGAGTGACCACACCAACAGGACCGGCAAGTTCGGGAACGAAGCTCTCTGCGTCGTCGTAGAGGTACGTCGACTGTGCCCGTGTCTCTGGGTTTTCCACCTCGTGAAACACCTGCCAGAACTCGACAGGGTCGATGTTATTTTCGGCAAGCAGTTCGTCACGGGCGGTTCCGATTCCGTACCACAGCAGCTCGGTTTCTCTGTCAGTGAAAGACATCTCCAGTCGGTCGGCCACCTGTTCGAACACATCGTAGATGTACGACTGTTCAACGTCGACGAGCGTGCCGTCGAGGTCGAGCAGCCAGAAATCGTACTCGTCACGGTCCATCGGATTCTGTACCTAGGGCCGAAATAAGATAAGTACTTTCCGCCGAAGCTGGCAGTAGAGACCGCTTATAACGCCGTCGGGTCGACCGTTCCAGCGACGTAGACGAGGCTTACCGGTAGCAGCGATACACACTGTTTTCGGTTGTGTGCAAAAGACACACTGGAATTGTTCCGTCGACCGGTATATACACTCACGACGAGAGTGAACCGTACGTTCTGTTGTATATCGGGCCAGTGAGCAGGATAACAGCCAGAGCGGTGAGCGCCACAGCCAGTTCCCAGCTCACAGAGAACTCCGAGAGGGTGAGTGTCCGCATCGACGCACCAGCGAAGATGGTCACGACAGCCCACGGAATCTCACCAACCACAGTTCCTGCGAGAAACGGTCGAAGCGAGACGTTCGAAAGTCCGGCAGCATACGAGATGGGGTCACCCGGGACAGGTGAGAATCGGGCAGCGACGACGCCGCGAAACTCGCCCACTGTGTCGACGAATTCCTCGCCTGAGGCGCTGAGCGTGCCGAAGACACCGATTTCACTCTGTGCGTATCGCCCGATGAAATACGGCGGAAGCGCGGTCAGGCCCGCGCCAGCGAGCGCGAGCGGAAACGCAACCGCCGGGCCGTAGAGGAATCCGAGTACGAGCGCAATTGAAGAGACTGGCCAGAGTAAAAATGGGCGTACGAGGTAGACGACCACCAGTGCAAGAGCAAACAGGAGTGGACGGGTCGCGAGGGCTTCGAGTTCTGCAATGACGGTCTCCGGCGAAAACAGCATCGCAGCCACAACCGCAACTCCGACGAGTCCTGCCAGTCCGAGAAGCTGTCGCTTTGTCGTCCGTTCCATTACCGACACAGGGTCGTTCCTCCGGCAAACACTTTGTGGTCGTGGTTCGTCTGTCACGACGTGTCCAGCGATGGAATCTCCCGATGACGACCCGGACGACAGCACGGAGCAGGTTGATGTGGTGACAGAGACGGCCGACCCGGTGACCGAGACAGTCGAACTCGGTGTCGAGTTGCTCGCACACCTCGAAGACGAGGAACTCTCCCTCAAGGAGACGCTCGACCGCCTCGAAACCCTCACCACCGACCCGGCAGTGACCCGCGAGATACTCGACACCGCGGAGTTGCGCGGAATTATCCACCGAGACGGCGGAATCATCCGCCCACAGAGCGGTCAGTTCGTCAGTCTCGACGCCGACGTCGTGACGCGCGAGGGGGAGTTTCACTGCCGCCGCTGTGGCAAGAACATCACGACCGGGCACTTCGTCACGTTCGATGCCGGTGAACACGGCCCGTTCGGGTCGTCGTGTATCCGAAAAGTAACCGGGAGGGATGGTAACTGACGGGCGAAAAGCCAAGGATATAGTCACCTGACTGAACTATTGCTGCCGCTCACGATCTCGAAGTTCGTCAATAAGCTGGGCAATCCTCTCGTCTTGTCGTTCGAGGAGTTCGTTCTGCTGTTTGACCACTTTCGTAAGTGTCGCCAGACGAGTCTTCATGATCTCTATCTCCTCGGGGTCGACAACGGCAGCGCTCTCGGCGGAATCGACTGCGGTTGTGTCCGTCGTCTCTGAAAGAGGTGTTTCAGCCTCACTTTCTGTGAGTCCCGTGGTGGTCTCTGTCGTGATTCTATCCACGGCTTCAGTGGTGGTCGCACTCTCAGAGGATTCGGTTGTGATGG
>PUMG01000199.1 GCA_003551265.1 Halovenus sp. | reverse complement strand
GGCTCGTTGAACCATGTTCGACGGCGTCCTCGTGAGAGTGCGAACGAGGGTTCGTCGAGCCGTGTTCGACGGCGTTCCGAAAGAGGTTCTCGAAAAGACGACTGACCCGGTCTGCGTCGGCACGAACTGTCGGCAGCGGCCTGTCGATAGACAGTGTGGCTCCACCGGTTTCGACGGTCTCCCAGGCCTTCTCTGCGACTCCGGCGAGGTCGACCGTCTCGTCCGGGTCGACCACGTCTTCACCCCGGGCGAGCGTCAGCACGTCCTGAATGATTCGCTCCATGCGGTCGTGAGCCTGTTCGACGTGCTCGAAATGTTCTTCCTCGCCGAACTCCCGACCAGCACGCAACCGTGCCCGGGCAACGTCGAGCGGGTTTCTGAGGTCGTGACTCACGACGCTGGCGACGTGGTCCACGGCAAGCCCGTCTGCCGGTTGCCCGTTCGCAGTCTGCTGGTCACTACCTGTGTTGGTTTCGCTGTCGTGTTCACAACAGCGTGCAGTGACGTCTGTCGCGTCTGCGAACACCAGGTAGCCGTCGATTCCCTCTGACGGGGCACTCACGTCGACGACGTACTCCGTCGGTTTCGAGTCAGAGTCTTCGTGCTTCGAGTTTTTCTGTGCTGCGTCCTCGTTTTTCGCTCGCGTACGTACGGCAACGTTTTCCCCACTGTCGAAAGCGGCGGTGAAGTCACCTGTCGTGGACGCAAACAGCGACTCGAACACGTCGGTGACTGCCTCACCAGCGCAGTCGTCTCCGAACCGGTCGTCGAACGCACGGTTCGTTCGACTCACGACTGCAACCCCGTCTTCGAACGAGAAACGGCACACTGGCACAGGGTGGCTGTCAGTCGAATCCCCGTCTGGGGTCGTATCTCGGTCAACCATCGTCACGTGTTCGGTGTGTGGACGAACGCTGCCACGCTCGTCCGAACACAACTGTATCTGAACGTATGATACCTGCCTTCTTAGTGGTGGAGTCTAGGTATAAAGAATTGGTTTTCTGAAACCAAACTGGGATTTCGCACGACCAAAGGGAGAAAACAGGGCGAAAGACCGGTAGACAGTCACGAGTTTGGGGTTGCAGGGGGCTTCGTGACCGGATGTGGGCTTGCCAACATGCGCCAGAGGCGACATTCGGGCGGTCAGCATCGGAAACCGTCTTCCGATGGTCTCCCAGTGCTGGAACCGCCGTCTGATACGTGGACGTGAGGTCCTAAAGTACAGCAGTCACTGTTTCTCAGAGAGAAACTCTTGCTCACTCGCTTCGCTCGCTCACAATTCTACCTTCTGCTTCCGTGCGAAAAGGAAATCTTCGTTCGCCACGCTCTTCTTTTCGTTATAGCTAGATGGTGGTCTGGCGTGCGGTTTTCATAGCTAGCCTATTGTACCAGTAGTGAGTGGGGGGACAGTACAGATATGGCAAGCCTGGAAACACATCCTCCGAAATCACCCAGCAGCGTATACACAACTGAATCACCCGAGGTGGACGCAGAGGAGTTGCTCACACTGCTGGGTGACTCCTACACACAGCGCGTCCTGGCAGCTCTCGGTGACGACACTCTCACGGGGCGCGAGATCATCGAGCAGGCAGAGATATCGAAAGCGACAGTGTACCGCCGACTGGACGAGTTACAGGACGCCGGTATCGTCGAAGCCTCTCTCCGCCTCGACCCGAACGGTCACCACTGCGAACAGTACCAGATAGTCGCAGAGAGTCTCACTGTCTCTATCGACGGCGATGGGTTCGACGCTGCCGTAACACAACCGGACGAATCCGGAGTGTCGTCACAGTTGTTCAAGTAAACACGTCCTGCAGTGGCTCTTCTGTACTTTCAGAGAGGGATTATCGTACCTGGACAGAGATTCTCGCCACGATCTGCAGCGAGACATCTCTGATGACGTACGATAATCCCTATAACGTGGTTCACAACCGGTCGAAAACAGGGATACACGACCCTGTCATATGGACTCTCCTACGACGAGTCACCCGTCCGCTCGACCAGTTCGATTCTCCCTGCCTCGAACTCGAAACAGAGTTGTGAGTAGACCACAGAGAACTTGGAGTGATGGTGGCCGTTCCGGTCGGGGACGATGACCGATTGGACGAGACCGGCGTCTTCGAGCCGTTCGAGCCGGCGATAGGTGGTCACCTTCGTGATGCCCGTCGTCTCGCGCAGTTCCTGAGCGCTCATCGACTCCTCCGCGAGCGCTTTCAGTATCCGGCGTGAGTACTCGTCACCCAGCAGCTCTAGCACCTCCTCTGATGACGTGTCGTCGACACTGCTCTCTGTACCCGACGTGGGACCGCCGTCTGTGGTGGATTGTCTGGCTGTCATGGTGGTCTAACTCCGTCTCTCCGACAGTCTGTATTTCAGGTGAGGGATATTTCTGTACTATGTGAATACTTTCAATACAATTTGTTGTATTCAAACAATCGATACAATTATAGTATTGTTACTTATTGTACTATCGTGAATGACAGGAAAGTCGACGTTGCGGGCAATCGAGGAGGTCCACGTTGCGCCGCTGGGATACGAGCTCGAACGAATTACAGCGCCAGTCATCGAGTACAACGCCGACACGCTGTATCTGCTTGCGGACCCGGCGCTCTCGGGTGTGTGCTATCACGATGAACTGGAGTCTGTCCTTACAGACCACGGCATCGATGTTCATCGATACGAGGTCGATCTCGGGGACATCTACGACGTGCTGGGTGAGGTAACGACGATAATCGACCGTCACACCGAGGACATCGTCAGGGTGAACGTCTCCAGCGGACCGAAACTCGCGGCCGTCGGTGCCGCACTCGCATGTATGGCGACCGACGCCAGCGGATACCATGTCCATCCAAAGACACGCTCACACCCTGTCGATGAGGTTCCACGAACGAGTGGCATGCGTCTCGCAGAAGAGCTACCGTCGTATCCACTGCGAACACCGACCAGAGACCAGGTCCGGATTCTCGACTACATCGAGACGTCGAGTACCGACGTCTACACCCCGAAAAAGAGCGACCTGATAACGTTCGCCGAGGAGAACGACCTCTCGTTCATGGTTCAGTCGGACCCAGCAAACGACAAGGCAAAATTCGCGCTGTTGAACAACCGAATCGTCGACCCACTCGTCGAGAAGAACTACATCAAAATCGAGTCCGTCGGCCGAACGAAACAGGTGACGCTGACAGAAACCGGGCGAAATGCCCTCCGTGCGTTTCGGCACAAGCTATAAAACACGGTGTCGGCAGTATTCGCCGGCGCTTGTCACCCTTACTCGGGTTCCGAAGCGACTTCGAGTGTGTCACTGTTGTCCACCCACTCGGTCACGTTCTCCTGGAATCCGACGAAGTTGACCACCGTATCACTCTCGTCTCTGATGGGTGCGACCGTTACCCGGTTCCAGAACTCGGTGCCGTCTTTCCGATAGTTCCGCAAGACAACCTCGACGTACTCCTCGTTGTCGACCGCCGTTCGGAGCTTTTCCACCCGTTCCGCGCACGTTTGTTCTCCCTGTAAGAACCGGCAGTTCTCGCCAAGAATTTCGTCTCTCGAATAGCCTGTGAGGGCTTCGAACTCCTCGTTGACGTAGACGAGTGGATTATCGGTCCGAGTGGGTTCAGTGATGACGATGCCGATGGGGGCTTTCTCCATCGCACGCGTCTTTCGCCACAGTTCGACCTCTTGCCGATGTTTGTCAGTGATGTCGTGGATGATGTGAATGAGGTCGTTCGTCCCTGTCCGGGAGACGATGTGGTCTTCGACCAGCAGCGCCCCGTTTGGCCGTCGTTCTGTCGTTTCACCACGCCAGATGCCTTCACTGTCGACTGTCGGGAACACCACCTCACGCGTAAACTCGACATCCTCCTCGGAATAAAACTCCGACCAGTGCGTGTCGAGTAACTCCTCTCTGTCGCAGTCGTAGAGGTTCGCATACGCCTGGTTCACGTAACTGAACCTGTTCTCGTCGCCGAGTATCGCAATCCCCTCTTCGGCCGTTTCGATAGCCTCGTACTGACGACGGTGCGCACGCCTGGTTCGTACGTGGGAAACTGCGTTCTGGATGCTGTTCGCCAGCAGGACAAACCGGTCGAGACCACCGCCTTTCTGGATGTAGTCGGTGACTCCCGCTGAGATAGCATCACTCGCAACCTCCTCGCTTCCCTTTCCAGTGAAGAGAATAAACGGAAGGTCCGGATAGCGTTCGCTAACGTGTTCCAGAAACTCGAGACCGTTCATACCTGGCATATCGTAATCTGAGATGACGCAGTCGATACCTCCCTCGTCGAGTCGCTCGATTCCGTCACTTGCAGCAGGAAGGCTCTCGATGACGATGTTCTCCATCTCCTCAGAGAGAACGACTTCGGCAACGTCCCGAAAACCGGGATCGTCGTCGACGTGGAGTACTAGAATCGAACTGGGAGCCGACATACCATAACAGTTCGGTGGGTGTGCTTAAATATTGATTGGTATTTAAACACAATTCAGGAGAATTAACCGCCTGCAAACAGACACTCTCACGACGGTATCCGCTCGACTATACTCTCCTCGTCAACAACGAGGTTGTACGCGCTCTCGTCGTCGTTCCACAGCACGAGCACCCGTTCGAGCAGGAGCAAGTCGCCGTACTCCGCAGTCAGCAGGTCGCGGTTTAGCGCTGACTCGCTCGTGAGTACTGCGAAGTGGTCGACCATCTGGCTTCCGTCAGCAACCAGAAACAGTGGATTACCCGACTCGGCCAGGTCGTGGCTGAGTTTGAGCGCCGCGTAGTCCACCCGGTCGGTAACGTGCTGGTCGCTGTCTGCCATCTTCGCCACTCGACTGCGACTGGGGCGTGCTGTCACCGCCGTCTGTTCATCACAACGCAACAGTGAGTAGGCATACTGCACGTCGACGTTGACGAACTCTCCCGAACCCGCTGGCTGGTTCTCCGCCGTTCGTTCGCTTTCTGTCCTCTCTCCTTCGTCGAGGCGGCGCTGAAAGCTCGGGACAGCGAGGTCGTGATGACGGCGAAACGACCACGATTCGCTCTCCGGTCGTTCGTTCGGCCACAGTCTGACAGTTGGAGCGTAGACTGTTGCACCTCCCTGTTGCTCTGCGAGACGTTCGACTCCTCGCAACCCCGTTGCTGTGTTCCTGTCAGCGGGCGCGAGCGCGACGACCGTGCCATCGGATGTGAGCCAGGAGAACGACTCGACGAGCACCTGGGCGGGATCCGCCAGCTCGGAGAGTACGTTTCCGAACAGGATCACGTCGAATGGTGGGCTGTCGGTTTCGTCGCTGTTCCGCTCTCCGTTCGGAGACGCGAGCGCAGTCATCGGGTCGAACTCCTCGACAGGGATGCGATGAACCCGTGAGTGAAAGTTCCGACCGGTCAGGTCGAGCAGCCGTTCGAGGAGGTCTGCGCTCGCACTCGGTTCGATGGCGTGGTACTCGACGAGTGCACTGTCGCCAACTATCGCGTCGATACCAAGGGCGGGCCCACCAACACCGGCCCCGATGTCGAGTATCCGGAGGTGTTTCGGGAGGAGTCCATCGTCGAGCAAGTCCGCAAGGACGTACTGGACAGTTGCGAAGTACGCTGGTAGATGGTACACAGCGTACCCGAGTGCTGTGTCTTCATCGTACGTTACCGACGCTCCGTCGAGATACTGCTGTTTGAACCCCCGGATGGACGACCGGAGGGTTTCCCCAGAGCTACCATCGGGCCAACCAGGACCAAACCGCTCGACTAGCACGTCTTCGATTGCTCGTGGTATGTTCTCGGGAACTGCATCGACACCGTGAAACGCTACCGAGAGCGACTCCTCAGTGACCGGCTCGAAACAGCCGTCTGTGCGCTCGAGCAGACCGAGTCTGGACGCCTGCTCGCGGAGTACCTGCCGAACCGTCGCTGGATGTGGTGTCCCCTCGACGTACTCGTATATCTCCTCCGGGTCGATTGGCCGGACCTTCTGGAGGTACTTCGCGTTCTGGATTATCTGCTCGCGTTGTTGCTCGTTCATGGGTTTTCCTCTCCATCCTCCATTTCGTCGCTCGTCTGTGGGTCTCCAAATCGTGCTCGTCGATACAGTGACTCGAACGTTTCGCGGTCTGCATCTGCGAGTTCCGCAGCCATCGTTGCTATGTCGTCCGCACCCTCGAAGGCGGCCTGTATGTCGGCGTACACGCGAGGATTGCCACCAGTGACCTGTTCGACGAGCG